>NZ_JBFTZL010000156.1:0-8604 GCF_056406825.1 Arthrobacter sp. P1_A5
ATGGAGGCGGACGGGATGAAGAAGATGTCCACCCACAGGGAGCGGACCACGGCGCTGATGGCCACGGCGAGCACCAGGGCCAGCAACGCAAAACGCCAGCCCGGTTTCCTGGGCTGGCGTTTTGGCTGTTCCATGTTCCGTATCCCCTGGCGCTGTCGTGAACTAATGTGCGCTGTTGCGGATAGCTCCGGCGCCGCACTAGCTGACGCACCGGATACGGTCCGTGGATCCGCGGTGGAAGCCTGTCGTGGAAGACGAAAAAGCTTACTTGGCGGTCTGGAAGTCGCGCTTTTCCTTGATCTTCGCGGCCTTACCACGCAGGTTACGCATGTAGTAAAGCTTGGCGCGGCGCACGTCACCCTTGGAGACGAGCTCGACCTTGTCGATGATCGGGGAGTGCACCGGGAAGGTACGCTCTACGCCGACACCGAAGGAGACCTTGCGGACGGTGAAGGTTTCGCGGACGCCATCGCCCTGGCGTCCAAGGACGAAGCCCTGGAAGACCTGGACGCGGGAGTTCTTGCCTTCGATGATGTTCACGTGAACCTTGATGGTGTCACCCGCGCGGAACTCGGGAACATCGGTGCGCAGCGAGGCTGCATCTACGGAATCGAGGATATGCATTGATCCACTCCTGGTGAACGCCACAGGTCACTCACGTTGGGTTACGGCGGTCAGGGCCGGTGGCATGCGCCGCCCGCAAATTTCCRCCGAAAGTTTGTCAATCCGGCCCTGTCAGGAGTAGACGGGGCCGGGGTGCCGGGCTGTTGGTAGCGCTCCCCCTGTGGCAGGTTCGCAACCCAGCAGGCACAAGGACTAATTTTGCCACATTTTGTGCGGGTTAGCCCAATCCCGGCGGTTAGGCGTCGGGACGGCGCAGCAGGCGGCCGTCGACGACGTCGTACCCCAGGTCGGAGAAGGCCGTACGGTCCGCGCGGGGCAGCTTGCCGGCGTCGAACTCCACGAGGAGGTCGGGACGGCGTTCGGCGGTGCGCCGGTACTGCTCATGCCGGCGCCACTGGGCGATCTTGCCGTGGTTGCCGCTCAGCAGCACGGCCGGGACGTCCCGGTCCCGCCAGCTGGAGGGCTTGGTGTAGACGGGGTATTCGAGCAGCCCGTCCGAGTGGGATTCCTCCACGAGGGACTCGGGGTTGCCGACGACGCCGGGCAGCAGCCGGCCGATGGCCTCGACCATGGCCAGCACGGCGACCTCGCCGCCGTTGAGGACGTAGTCCCCCAGGCTCATCGGGCGCACCGTGAAGTGCTCCGCGGCCCACTCCAGGACCCGTTCATCGATGCCCTCGTACCGGCCGCAGGCGAACACCAACTGGTCCTCCTCGGCGAGCTGATGGGCGGTGGCCTGGGTGAAGCGCTCCCCCGCCGGTGACGGAACGATCAGGACAGGCTTGGCGGCACCGTCCGGGCCGGCAGACTCTGGGGTGCCGCCGTCGTCAGGGGCACCGGCGTCCCCGGACCGCCCGGCGGCCACGGCGGTGAGGGCCTGAGCCCAGGGTTCGGGCTTCAKGACCATGCCGGCGCCGCCGCCGKAGGGSGTGTCATCGACSGTGCGGTGCCGGTCGGTGGTGTAGTCACGCAGGTCATGGACCTTGAGGTCCAGCAGGCCGTCCTGGCGGGCCTTGCCGATCAGCGACAGCTCCAGCGGGGCCAGGTACTCCGGAAAGATACTGACGACGTCGATTCTCATCTACGCGTTGCCCTGCTCTTCGGAGTTCCGGGCCGCGGCACCTTGGGCTTTGGGATCCTGGGCTGCGGGGTTTTGGGCCTCGGGGTTTTGGGCCTCGGGCGCCTCGTCCGTGTTGACTTCGAACAGTCCGGGCGGCGGGGTGACGAGGACGTACTTTTCAGCCACGTTAACCTCGGGCACAATCTGCTCGACAAAGGGGATCAGGACTTCCTTGCCGTCATCCGTCGTGACCACCAGCAGGTCCTGGACGGGCAGCGTGTGCAGCGCCGAGACCTTGCCGACCACATTGTCGCCCACGCGGACCTCCAGGCCCACGAGCTCATGCTCGTACCAGCCCTCGTCGTCGTCCTCGGCGCCGATGTCTTCGGTTTCGATGAACAGCTTGGCGCCGCGCAGGCCCTCAGCCTCGTTGCGGGTCTCGATCTCGTCAAAGGCCAGCAACAGGATGTCCTTGTTCCAGCGGGCGCTGAACACCGTCAGCGGCCCGGCCGAGCCGGGTTCCACGATGAACTGGGTGCCGGGGACAAAACGGTCGCCGGGCGCGTCGGTGAGCACCTGGACAGTCACTTCGCCGCGGATGCCGTGGGGCTTGCCGATTCGTGCCACCTGGAGCTGCATCTGTTCCTCTGTTCGGGGTTGGTGATTCTGTATTCTCTGGTGCGGAATAACGGGAAAACAGTCCGGCCCCTCCACCATTATCTGGTGAAGGGGCCGGACTCAAGACAAGTAGTGCTGAAAGCGTTACCGGCGGCGGTCGGTGTCGACGACGTCGACCCTGACCGGCTCGCCGTCCGCCAGCGCCGCAACCACAGTGCGCAATGCGCGTGCGGTCCGGCCCTGCCGGCCGATCACCCGTCCGAGGTCGTCCTGATGAACGCGCACCTCGAGGGTTTCCCCGCGGCGGTTGTTCTTCGCACTGACCTTGACGTCCTCGGGGCTGTCAACAATCCCGCGGACCAGGTGTTCGAGCGCTTCTGCCAGCAATTTACTCAGCCTCGGTGGTCTCTGCTTCGGCGGCGTCGGCGGGAGCCTCGGCAGCTTCGTCCTTCTTGGCCTTCTTGGTGATGGCTTCCGGGATGATCACGGAACCCTTTTCCGGGGTAACGAAGGCAGCCTTGGGAGCCTTGGTCTTCAAGGTTCCCTCCTGGCCCGGGAGACCCTTGAACTTCTGCCAGTCACCGGTGATCTTCAGGATCGCGGCAACCTGCTCGGACGGCTGTGCGCCGACGCCGAGCCAGTACTGGGCACGGTCCGTGTCGACCTCGATGTACGAGGGCTCTTCGGTCGGGTGGTACTTGCCGATCTCTTCGATAGCACGGCCATCACGCTTGGAGCGTGAGTCCATGACGACGATGCGGTAGTACGGTGCGCGCATCTTACCGAAGCGCTTAAGGCGAATCTTTACGGCCACTTTTGTGGTCACTCCTGTTTCTGAAACGGGGTCGAGCCCGGCGTTCTGCACCCGTGGGGCGGGCCGTACTTGGGGGTTCTAAAGGACAAGATCCAGACGCGGAGAGAGGGGCCACGCAGATCGAGTACCTGTTCATTGTGCCAGATCACCGGCAGGATTTCGACTTGACACGAGCTTGGCGCACCACCGCGCGGCCTGGAAGCGGCCTCGAGGGCCGGTCAGGACGTCCAGACGAAGAGGCCGGACCTGGTGGCGGGGTCGACGCCGGCGGCGAGCTCGGCAATCCGGCGCACGTAGTCCCGGGCCTCGTCCGGACCGAAGGGCATGTCCTCCTCGGCGGCCCAGTTGGCGGCGACATCCTCCAGGACGTCACCCTCCCCTTCGGTTTCATAGCTGAGCAGTTCCGCCAGCGTGCGGACCATTGCCGCCGGGACGCCGAGCAGCGAGTCGCTGGCCACGTCGACCATGGCCAGTTCATAGTCCGCGCCCGGGGCGTGCACGGCGACGCCGGCGAGGTCCCCCAGCCGCTCCACCTCGAAGTCGCTGATCTCCGGGATGCGGACGGCGCCCGGGGCGGCCGGACTGCCGTCTTCCAGTGCGCCGGCGCGCTCGAGGGCTTCTTCGTGGGTGGACACAAAGAGTTCGGTGAATCCCATGCAGCTGGTCCTTAGGGTTCGGCGGTCCGCAGACCGCTGTTTTCGACGTCGCTTCAGCCTAGCCGCTTCAGCACGGCCCAGCCCCGCCCGCTGGACATGCCCTCCCCTAACCCTGAGCACTGGACATATGGCATCTATGTCCATTCGAGACTGCGAGCAATGGACATGCCCCTCGCTGGCCCGGGGAACCCGACCCCGCCCGTGGACACGCCCTCCCCCGACCGTGAGCACTGGACATGTGGCACCTATGTCTATTCCCGACTGCGAGCAATGGACATGTTCCAGTGTCCTGCTGGCGAAGTGTGGACATGTCCTTCGCTGGCCCCGGGGGAACCTTGCCCACTCCGGCGAAGGTCGCTGGCCATGCCCCGTCCTGACAGCAACCAATGAACATATGGCGTCTATGTCTATTCCCGGCTGTGGGCAATGGACATGCTCCGATGTCCCGCCTGGGAACAGTGGCCATGTCCCTCGCTGGCCCGGGGAACCCAACCAAGGCCCGCCGGCGAAGAGTGGACATGTCCTGTGCGCGCTGGACATGCCCAGCGACCAGCTTGCCGGGCAGAACTTCTAGCGCACGGCGACGCGGATCCGATTGCGCCACGGGTCCTCGAAGCGCAGCTCGGCGCCGGTGTGGTGGGATTCGACGCCGGCAGCCTTGAGCCGGTCGGCCAGGGCCGCGACGTCGTCGCCGGAGGGCACTTCGATGAGGACCTCGCCCAGGCCCAGCGTGTCGCGCCGGGGGCCCGCGCCGCGGCTGTTCCATACGTTCATGGCCATGTGGTGGTGGTATCCGCCAGCCGAGACGAACAGCGCCTGGCCGTGCCAGCCCGCGGTCTTCTCGAAGCCGAGCGTGCCGACATAGAACTCATGCGCCGACTGGACGTCGCCGACCTGCAGGTGGACGTGCCCGACGCCGGCGGCGGCCTGGCGCTGGCTGGCCACGGACTCCTCGGTCAGGTATTGCTGCAGGTAGCGCTGCGGCGGCAGGGCGAGACTGTCCATGACGACGTTCTTGCCCTCCCAGGACCACGCCGCCCGCGGCCGGTCCCAGTACAGCTCGATGCCGTTGCCTTCGGGGTCGTTGAAGTAGAACGCCTCGCTGACGAGGTGGTCCGCGCTGCCGGTGAAGGACTGGGGCTCGTACTGGGCCGCGGTGGCGATGGTGGCCGCCAGGGAGTGCTGGTCCTCGAAGAGGAGGGCGGTGTGGAAGAGCCCGGCCTCGCCGCGGGAAGGTAGAAACAGGTCCGGGGCAGGCGCCAGATGCACCAGCGGCTTCTGCTGGCGCCCAAGGTAGAGCCCGCCGTCCTGTTCGGCCACAGTCTCCAGGCCGAGGGCGCGCTGGTAGTAGTCGGTCATGAGCTTCATGTCGCCGACCTTGAGCATCACGGTGCCCATGGTGAGTTCGGCAGGAAGGAGGTCCTGGGTGCTGGCTTCTGCGATCATGGCAACGCTCCGTGGATTTGTTAGCCGCCGGCCTTCGGCGACTCTATAAAACTAAATTACTTGAAGCTTCAATTTATTCCTCATGGCCGCTTGGCTCCCGGTCTACCGGCAGCCCACGCAGCACGATATGCCGGATCCGGCGGAGCGTGGCCGGATTGCTCCGCGGATCTTCGGCCGTGACGAGGACATCAGCGCTTGCCCCTTCACCGATGGACTCCGCGCCGAGCCAGGTCCGCGCGGACCAGCTCGCGGCGTTGAGGGCGGCAGCGGCGGAAAGGCCGGCGGCGTGCAGGGCCTGGATCTCGTCCACGATCCTGCCATGGCTGATCACGCTGCCGGCGTCGGTACCGGCATAGATCGCCAGCCCGGCCTCGTGGGCTTCGAGGATCCGCTCCGCCCGGCGCTCCCACAGCGAGCGCATGTGGGCTGCGTAGCGGGGGAACTTGGCGGCCGCCCGGGCGGCGATGTCCGGGAACGTGGCGATGTTGATCAGGGTGGGCACGATCGGAACACCCTGTTCGAGGAAGCGCGGCAGGTGCCGCGGCAGCAGCCCGGTGGCGTGCTCGATGCAGTCGATCCCGGCGTCGAGCATGTCATCGAGGGTGTCTTCGGCGAAGCAGTGTGCGGTGACGCGGGCCCCCTCATCGTGGGCGGCCCGGACGGCGTCCTTGACCGTCCGGGCGGGAAAACTGGCGGCGAGATCGCCGGCGTCGCGGTCGATCCAGTCCCCCACGAGCTTGACCCAGCCGTCGCCCGCGCGGGCCTGCTTCCGCACGGCCTCGACGAGATCCTCCGGCTCGACCTCGACGGCCAGGCCCGGCAGGTAGCGCCGGGTCCTCGCGAGGTGCCGGCCCGAGCGGATGATTCGGGGAAGGTCCACGCGTTGCTGGAGCCAGCGTGTGTCGTGGACGGCGCCGGCGTCGCGGACCAGGAGCGTCCCGGCGTTGCGGTCCGCCAGGGCCTGGGATTCCGCGGTGTCCTCGGTAACGTCCCCGCCCGGGCCCAGGCCGATGTGGCAGTGTGCGTCCACGAGGCCGGGCATGACCCAGCCGTCCAGCACGAGCTCCGGCGCGGCCGCGGGCCGGCGAAAGGTCAGCCGGCCATCTACCGACCACAACCCGTAGCGGACCTGGTCCGCCGCCGTGAGGATGGGCCCGCTGAACTCGATGATGCTGGTCATGGCCTAAAGCCTAGCCCTCTGGCTCCGCCGTCCGCGTCACACTCGACGGCCGGCCGGAGGTGCGTGGTAGCTTCGTCTACGACCACACGGGTGCCCCTGCAGGGGCTGAGATCGGGCTGACGCAGCCCGCGACCGTTGAACCTGTCCGGGTAATGCCGGCGAAGGAAGTGAGTATTCCGTGAACTCCCAAGTGACACAGCACAGCCCTGCCCACAATGAGTCAGCCCCCACTGGGCCAGCCCAGCACGGGTCTGYCGCAAGCCAGCCTCTGGCCCCCACACAGTCGCTGAAGTCCCACTCGCTGGCCTTCAGCACGGACCCGGAGCACGGCATCCGCGTGCCGGTGACCGAGATCGCCCTGGAACCCTCCCCGGGCGGCGTCCGGAACCCGCCGTTCCGGGTCTACCGCACTGCCGGCCCGGGCAGCGATCCGGTCCGCGGGCTGGAGCCGTTCCGCACCCCCTGGATTGAGGACAGGGCGGACACCGAACCCTACGCCGGCCGCGAACGCGAGCTGCTCGACGACGGCAAATCGGCGGTGCGCCGCGGTGCCGCGTCGRCCGAGTGGCGGGGCGGCCGGCCGGTGCCGCGCCGGGCCGTTGAGGGCAGGACCGTCACGCAGATGCGCTACGCCCGGGACGGTGTCATCACCCAGGAAATGCGGTTCGTCGCGCTGCGCGAGAACTGCGATGTGGAGCTGGTGCGCAGCGAGGTGGCCGCGGGCCGCGCGATCATTCCCAACAACGTCAACCATCCCGAATCCGAGCCGATGATCATCGGCAAGGCGTTCCTGGTGAAAATCAACGCCAATATCGGGAACTCCGCCGTGACCAGCTCCATCGCCGAGGAGGTCGACAAACTCCAGTGGGCCACGCAGTGGGGCGCGGACACCGTCATGGACCTCTCCACCGGGGACGACATCCACACCACGCGCGAGTGGATCATCCGCAACTCCCCCGTCCCCATCGGAACGGTCCCGATCTACCAGGCACTGGAGAAGGTCAACGGTGAGGCGAACGCCCTGACCTGGGAGATCTTCCGGGACACCGTGATCGAACAGTGCGAGCAGGGCGTGGACTACATGACCATCCACGCCGGCGTGCTGCTGCGGTATGTGCCGCTGACGGCCAACCGGGTCACCGGCATCGTGTCCCGCGGCGGTTCCATCATGGCCGGCTGGTGCCTGGCGCACCAYCRGGARAACTTCCTSTACACCCACTTCGACGAGCTGTGCGAGATCTTCGCRCGCTACGACGTCGCCTTTTCCCTGGGCGACGGGCTGCGGCCCGGCGCGACGGCGGATGCCAACGACGCGGCACAGTTCGCCGARCTGGACACCCTGGCCGAGCTCACGCAGCGGGCCTGGGACTTCGACGTGCAGGTCATGGTGGAGGGCCCCGGGCACGTGCCCTTCCACCTCGTCCGGGAAAACGTGGAGCGCCAGCAGGAACTCTGCAAGGGCGCCCCGTTTTACACACTCGGGCCGCTCGTCACGGACATARCACCGGGCTATGACCACATCACCTCGGCGATCGGCGCCACCGAGATCGCCCGCTATGGCACCGCGATGCTCTGCTACGTCACGCCCAAGGAACACCTCGGGCTGCCGAACAAGGACGATGTGAAGACGGGCGTGATCACTTACAAGATCGCGGCCCATGCCGCGGACCTCGCCAAGGGCCACCCCGGCGCGCACGAACGCGACGATGCCCTGTCCAAGGCAAGGTTCGAGTTCCGCTGGCGGGACCAGTTCGCGCTGTCCCTGGACCCGGTCACGGCCGAGGCTTTCCACGATGAGACGCTTCCCGCGGAGCCGGCCAAGACAGCCCACTTCTGCTCGATGTGCGGTCCGAAGTTCTGCTCCATGCGGATCAGCCAGGACATCCGGGACGAATACGGTTCAGCTGATTCGCAGGCGGCCCTGGCGCAGATGGCGGCCGGAATGCGGGCGAAGAGCAACGAGTTCCGCGCCTCGGGCGGCAAGGTCTACCTGCCGCAGCCCTCGGTGGGAGGACGCGCAGCTTCCTAGGAGGCCCGGGCGTGCTGGTGCCGGCTGACTTCGGCGATGTAGGAGCGGATGGCCCGGTCCCCTTCGGCTGAATCCTGGGGCCGGTGCCCTCCTGGTGCCGTGCGGTGCAGGGCGCCGGTCTCGCGCAGGTAGCCGGCGATTTCCTCATACAGCGGTTCCCAGCCGCCGGTCAGCACC
>NZ_JBFTZL010000157.1:0-8597 GCF_056406825.1 Arthrobacter sp. P1_A5
GGTCAATGGTGTCGGTGCCCAGCCGTTGCAGGCTGCGGTCCACGGCCTGCCGCACGTAGGCGGCGTCGCCGCGGATGTCCGTGTAGCCGGCCGACGGTGTGCCCACGAGGCCGAACTTGGTGGCCAGCTGGACTTCGCCGCGGCGTTCCTTGAGCAGCCGCGCGATCAGCTCCTCGTTGCTGCCGCCGCCGTAAATGTCCGCCGTGTCGATGAAGCTGACGCCGGCGTCCACCGCGTGATGCAGGGTCCGCAGGGCCTCGGCCGGGTCCACGTCGCCGTAGACGGGGGTCAGGGCCATGCCGCCGAACCCCAGGGGGCTGACCATAAGGCCGTCGCCGAGCCGGACTGTTGCTGCCGTCATCTTGGTCTCCATTCGCGCACTGAATAGTTCCGTAGGACTTCCGTCCCTGCCAAGAACCCCAGGATGCGCGCGGCTATTCCGGCCCCTGTTATCGGCCGGGCAGACGATTCTCCCCACCTTTGACTGTTGCGCGGCCGGCACGACGGCGCGCCGCAGGGGACACGCCGTCGTACTGCCCTAAACGTGGGGAATTTCCGCGGGGGAGTCCGGCCGGACAGCGCTTTGTGCCGGTTCCTTTGCCGGCAGGAGCTTCAGGACCGCCGCGCAGCCGACGATCCCGGCGATGAACAGCAGCTTGAGCGGACTGGCCGGTTCGACGCCGGTGGCCATCGCCCAGCCGACCGTCAGTGCGGCGCCGATCCCCACCCAGATGGCGTAGGCGGTGCCGAGCGGAATACGCTTCACGGCCAAGCCGAGCCCCACCATGCTGAGGGTGGCCGTCACGGCGAACACAAGGGTCGGCAACGGGCGGGAGAACCCGTCGGACAGGCCCAGTGCCGTGGCCCAGACTGCCTCCAGCACAGCGGAAGCGAGCAGGATCATCCATGACATTGCAGCTGGTTTCACCATGGTCACGCCACCAGCTTCAGACCGGCGACGCTCGCGGCAATCCCGCCAAGAAGCAGGATCCGTGCCGCGGTCGGACGCTCAACTTTGGCGGCTATCGCGTAGCCGGACGTCAGGACGACGCCGACCCCCACCCACACGGCGTAGGCCGTTCCGGTTGGGATGGACTGCATGGCGACGGCGAGCCCGCCGGTGCTGGCGAGGACGGAAACGAGGAAGACGAGGGCCGGGACAAGCCGGCGGCGGCCCCTGGCCTGGGCGGTCCGGTGCAGGGCGGCGGCCCAAACGGCCTCCAGCGCCCCGGAAAGAATGAGTATTAGCCACGACATGACAGCTCCTGTGGCCAGTCTTGTCGCGTGCCGGGTACTGAACCGTCGTCCGGAGGCCTGGAAGAGGGCCTTGGCCTCCAAGTTTAGCAAATCGGCATCAGAGCCCGACGGCGTCGCTGCAGAGAGTGAACGTGCGCCCCACGGGGTACTGCGCGCACGGCTCGTTCGGCGCGGTCAGGTCGCCGGCGTCGATATCGGACGCCGCCGACACTATGGCCCGGCCGTCGGCATTGGCCAGTGTGGCCCGGCCGCCGATCCGCCGCAGCGCCGCCATGGCTCCGCGTTCCAGGCGCTGAACTGTCACGTCGATGCCCACGATTCCCGCGACCGGGCCGTCCGGGCGGGTAAACACCGGGTGCGTGAAGGTCAGGACGTACTCGTCGGTGCAGAGGAAATCCACGTAGGGCCCGGTGACGTGGGCCCGTCCTGTTTCCACGGGGATCCGGAACCATTCGGCCTTGACGTAGCGGCTGATGGAGTTGGGACTGAAGTTGGCCAGCGCGTCGACGTGCTCCAGATCCGGGCCCTGCCACCAGGCGATATAGCTGCGCTCGGGCCCGAGCAGCCCGGCGTTGGCGATGAACCCCGCTCCGGCCGCGTAGCCGCCGGGCAGCTGCACCAGTTCCTCGACCACCGGACGGATGAGCTTGTCCACGGCCGTGCCGGTGACTTTGCCGGACATGGCGGCCAGGGCGGCCCCGGTGTCAGCGGCCCATTCCGTCAGGCGGTGCTCGATGCCGGCGATGGTGGCGTCGAGTTCGGCTGCGGCCAGCTGGGCCGCCTTCCCAACATCGCCGGGTTCGGCCGGCGCTGCCATGGACGCTGTGGTGGGGCCTGCGGTGGAGGTGGTTTCGGACATCGGTGCTGCCTTAGCTCGAAGGTGCCGGACATTTGCGGTCAAAAGTTGGCCACGATCGTGGCTCCGGGATGCGGGTGCGGTCAATAGCTTTTGGCCTGTTCGGTCAGCAGCCAGTCGGTGGTGGCGGAGATGAGGGCCTTGACCCCCGTTTCGGCGGCCCCGGGATCGTGGGTCTCGATGGCGGCTGCCACGTCACCGACGATCACGGCGGTGCGTCCGCGGTAGCCGGTGTCGGCGCAGGGCAGCAGGGTGAGGGTGCCGAGATCTGCCTGCAGCCGGATGAGCTCCCGGGCAAGCCGGGCCGAGCGGGCGATGGCCGCGACTTCCAGCAGGAACTCCGAGAGGGCCAGACGCCAGCTCAGCGGGTCATCGTCCGCTGCGGGGATGAACGAGCGCAGCGTGGCGATGTCGGCGGCGTCGGAGCGGCGGGCCGCCACGCCCGCGCAGGCCGCGGCGATCGCCTGGTAATGCAGCGCGAGGTCCCTGATCTGCAGCCGGCTCAGCTCATGCAGTTGCGCCAGGGCCCGTTCCCGGGAGGGCAGCACGTCGTCGGCGATGAAGCTTCCGCCGCTGCGGCCGCGCGCGGTCCGGATGATTCCTGAGGCACGCAGCTGGGAGAGTGCCTCCCGTGCCGTTACCGCGGACACTCCGAGGGCCGCGGCCAGCTCGGTTTCGTTCGGCAGCCGCTGGCCGCTGGTGAGCAGCCCGGTCTCCACGGCCTGTTCGATCCGGCCGCACACTTCATCGACAAGCCCGCGTGATTTGATCGGCGTGAACACCGCCGCCAGGCTCCGGGAGGCGCCCGTGGGCGACAACACCATTCGGGCCTCCCTTCCCTCCGGCGGTATCCGCCCTGCCCCGGCCGTGCATCCGTGCGGCTTCCGCGGTGTCGCCGCGCGCCGCCCGGGCTGATGACATCCTAATCCGGGCTTTGCCGGAGGGTCTATACACAAAACCTATGGAGTAATAGCATTTGGCCCAGCAGCCCAGTGTGGACTGGAGCACATTCGGCTGCGTGGTTCCTGTGGACGATCCGGCAACGGAGTAAGGCGCACCCCATGACCGAAACACTGGCCGCCGGCACCTCGACCGGAAACGAAGAGGTTCCGGCGATCCGTCTGCGTAAGCTCACCAAGGTCTTCGGGGACACCGTCGCGGTAAATGGCGTGGACCTGGACATCCGCCACGGGGAATTCTTCTCCATGCTTGGCCCGTCAGGCTCCGGCAAKACGACGGTCCTGCGCCTGATCGCCGGCTTCGAGCTGCCGACGTCCGGAACTATCGAACTCGAGGGCAAGGACGTCACGGCCATGGCGCCCTTCCAGCGGGACGTCAACACCGTATTTCAGGACTACGCGCTGTTCCCGCACATGTCCCTGGTGGACAACGTCGCCTATGGGCTGCGGGTGCGCGGCATGCACGGGAACCGGCGGCGGGAGCGGGCCAGGGAAGCCTTGGACCGCGTCCAGCTCGGGAAGTTCCTCGGCCGCAAACCCGCCCAGCTCTCCGGCGGCCAGCGGCAGCGCGTTGCCCTGGCCCGGGCGCTGGTGGTCGAGCCCAAGGTCCTCCTCCTGGACGAGCCGCTCGGTGCCCTGGACCTCAAGCTCCGGCAGCAGATGCAGGTCGAACTCAAGGAATTGCAGCGCTCGCTGGGTATCACCTTCATCTTCGTCACCCACGACCAGGAGGAGGCCCTGACCATGAGCGACAGGATCGGTGTGTTCAACAACGGCGGCATCGAACAGATCGGCACCGCGCACGAAATTTACGAGCGCCCGGGCGGCACCTTCGTGGCCAACTTCGTCGGCACCTCCAACATTTTCGACGCCGGCCAGGCCCAGGCCATCTATGGCCGGCCGGAGCCGCTGTGCATCCGTCCCGAGCGGCTGCGCGTCGCCTGGACCGGCGAACCGGAGCACCGTTCCGGCACCACCTCCCGGCCCGGGACAGTGACGTCGTTCGTATACGTCGGGCACGCCACCCAGGTGCGGGTGCAGCTCGACGGCGGACCTGCCGTCGTCGCGCTCGTTCCGGAAAAGCTGCCCGGCGGCGACACCGATCTGGTGAACGGGCCCGTCACAGTCAGCTGGGACGACGACGCCGTCGTTTGGCTTCCGGTCCCCGGCACTACCTGACGCCGGGCCATGCCGGGCGGGGTTGCCGTCCGTGCCGCGGCGCAGCGTTCCAGTCCAGAGTTTTTCTCCACAGCGAAAGGTACGGATCATGGCACCAGGAACTAAGGCCTCCCTCGTAGTCGGGGTGGTTGCAGCCGCAGCCCTCGCGCTGTCGGCCTGMGGAACCAGCGGTGGATCGGGTTCTGCACAGTCGGCGCAGCCGGTCAAGACCGAGATCGGCACCGGTGAAGGCCAGGTGTCCATCCTCGGATGGCCCGGCTACGTCGAGGATGGCAGCAACGACCCGGCCGTCGACTGGGTGCATCCGTTCGAACAGGAAACCCAGTGCAAGGTCAGCTTCAAGCCGTTCGGCACCTCGGACGAGGCCGTGACGCTCATGCGCACGGGGCAGTACGACGTTATCTCGGCCTCCGGGGATGCATCGCTGCGCCTGATCGCCGGCCAGGACGTGCAACCGGTCAACATGAGCCTGCTGAAGAACTACCCGGACATCTACCCGTTCCTGAAGGACAAAGCCTGGAACACCGTCAACGGCGTCAACTACGGAATGCCCCACGGCTGGGGCGCCAACCTGCTGATGTACTCCACGGACAAGGTCACCCCGGCGCCCGCCTCCTGGAGCGCGGTGTTTGACGACGCCGCCAAGAACACCGGCAAGGTCACGGCCTACGACTCGCCCATCTACATCGCCGATGCCGCCATGTACCTCATGGCCCATAAGCCGGACCTCGGCATCAAGAACCCCTATGCCCTCGACAAGGACYAGCTGACCGCGGCCGTTGACCTGCTCAAGCAGCAGCGCACGCACATCGGCGAGTACTGGAGCGACGTCGTCAAGGAGGTCCAGGCCTTTACGTCCGGGAGCACCGTGGTCGGCACCACCTGGCAGGTGGGGGCCAACATCGCGACGGCAGACGGCGCCAAGGTCGCAACCCTCGTCCCGGACGAGGGCGCCACCGGCTGGTCGGACACTTGGATGATCGGCTCCAAGACCAAGAACCCGAACTGCGCCTACAAGTGGCTCGACTACATCGCCAGCCCCAAGGCGAACGCCCAGGTGGCGGAGTACTTTGGCGAATCGCCGGCCAACGCGAAAGCCTGCGAGCTGACCAAGGATCCCAACCACTGCCAGACGTACCACTCAGGTGATGCGGCCTACGCCGACAAGATCTGGTTCTGGACCACACCGGTGGCCGAGTGCCTCGATGGCCGCAAGGACGTCAAGTGCACCGACTATTCGGAATGGACCAAGGCCTGGACGGAAATCAAGGGCTGATTCCGGCTCTGCCGCACCAAACCCGCAACAACGAGCCGGCCCCGGGGGCCGGCAGAGATTAAGGCGAGATGGCACTTCATACGCAACAGCTGCCGCCCGGGGCGCCCGGCGATGCCGGGGCCGTGCCGCGGGCGAAAACCAACGCCTTCTCGGCGTTGCTGCACCGCTCGCCCCGGCTGAGGCTGGCGGCCCTGCTCACCGCCCCGGCGGGCTGGCTGGTGCTGGTGTACATCGCCGCTTTGGCGGCACTGCTTATCACCGCGTTCTGGACCGTGGACACCTTCACCGGGGAGGTGTCCACGGTCTGGACCACGGAAAACATCGTCACGGTCCTGACCGATCCGGTGTATCAGCGGATCACCCTGCGGACATTGTGGATCGCCGTGGCGGTCACCGTGATTGACATGATCCTGGCACTGCCCATCGCGTTCTTCATCGCCAAGGTCGCTCCCGCCCGCTGGGAGAAACTGCTCGTGGTGGCCGTGCTGATGCCGCTGTGGGCAAGCTACCTGGTCAAGGCCTACGCCTGGCGGAATGTTCTGTCCGAGGGTGGGTTGCTGGAGTGGCTGGGGGCCCCGATCGGACTGTCCTCGCCGGGTTACGGCGAAACCGCCGTCATCCTAACCCTGTCCTACATCTGGCTGCCGTACATGATCCTGCCGATCTACGCGGGCTTTGACCGGGTGCCCGACTCCCTGCTGGAGGCCTCCGGGGACCTGGGCGCGAAGCCGCTCACCACCATGCGCCTGGTCATGCTTCCGCTGCTGGTCCCCTCCATCATCGCGGGCACGATCTTCACGTTCTCCCTGTCCCTGGGCGACTACATCACTGCGCAGATCGTCGGCGGGACCACCCAGATGCTGGGCACCGTGATTTACGCCAACGTCGGAGCGGCCAACAACCTGCCGTTCGCCGCCGCGGTATCGCTGGTGCCGATCGCCATCATCATGTTCTACCTTTTCGTCGTCCGCCGCACCGGCGCCCTGAACAGCCTGTARTGCGAGGAGCATCATGAGACTTTCCCGTAGCGCCAAGGTGGTCCTGGGCATTGTCACGGCGCTGGTGTTTTTGTTCATCTACACACCGCTGCTGCTGGTGGTGGTGAACTCGTTTAACGCGGACCGGACTTTCGGCTGGCCGCCCAAGGGCTTCACACTGGAATGGTGGGGCAAGGCCTTTGACTCGCCCGGCGTCAGGGACGCCGTCGTGTCCTCCCTGTGGGTGGCGGTCGTATCGACCATCATTTCGCTGGTGCTGGGGACGCTGCTGGCGATCTCATTGCAGCGCTACGAGTTCTTCGGCCGCGACGTCATCAACCTCCTGGTCATCCTGCCCATCGCGTTGCCAGGGGTTGTCACGGGCATCGCGCTGAACAACATGTTCACCACGATCCTGGGCGTCCCGCTGAGCCTGTGGACGGTGGTGATCGCCCACGCCACGTTCTGCATGGTGACGGTGTTCAATAACGCCATTGCACGGCTCCGCCGCACCAGCGCCGGCCTCGAGGAAGCCTCTGCCGACCTCGGCGCCGGTGTTTTCACCACGTTCGGCCTGGTGACTTTCCCCCAGCTCCGCTCCGCGCTTCTGGCCGGCGGCCTGCTGGCCTTCGCGCTGAGCTTCGACGAGATCATCGTTACCACGTTCACGATCGGGGCCGGCGAGACCACGCTGCCGATCTGGATCCTGCAGAACCTCTTCCGTCCGAACCAGGCGCCCGTGGTCAATGTCGTGGCGGTCGTGCTGATCGTGGTCTCGATCGTCCCGATCTGGCTCGCGCAGCGGCTGTCCGGGGACTCGGTGCGTGTCAGCGGCGCCCGTGTGTAGGCGGACAGCGCTATACGGTGCCGGGTTCCGCAGGGTCGATCGAGATGACAGCCAGGAATCCGCGGCCCAGGATTTCCGGCGTCGCGGTATCGGCGCCGACGACGGCGTCGTAACGGTTCAGCTCGACGCGCTCCGGCTCGGGGGCGGCGACGGCGGCCGGCCCGGTGGGAAGGCTGCCGGCAGTCCCGGGGCTGGCCGTCCCCTGCCCCTGCAGGAGGATGCCGAGTTGGCCCGCGAACACCGGATGGGCGCGCTTCTTGGACAGCTCGATGATGGAGGTGTAGCCCTTGAAGGCGCCGTTGCGGGTGATGACGTTCAGATCCCGGATGTCGCCGGTGGGCAGCGCCCCCGCCGAGTCCGCGTCGCCGGAGAACCGGAACGGCCGGTACTTCTCCAGCGGATGCTCGGCCCCGTCCACGCTCAGCAGCAGCAAGTCGCCGTCAACCACCGTCAGTACACGGTCCATTCCGGCGTAGGCGGAGAAGGGGCCCGCTTTGGAGACTTCGGCAATGCTGACGCGCCAGTCCCAGGCGTTGTCCTGCCCTGTATCTTGCGGAGCGGTCTGCGGGCCGGTCTGCATGGACGGGGTCCGTGGATGGCGCGCCACTTCGCGCGTCACCCCGCCGCCGCTGCGCCAGGGGTGGGCTTTGAGCTCGGCATAGCGGATGATCTCCATGGCCTCAGCCTATCGGCCCGTTTCCGGGGACGGCGCTCGCGCCGACGCCGCCGGCACGCCGGCGGGGACTGCGCACGCCCGTGTCGACGCAAAGTCGGCGGCTAGGGCCCGGCCTTGCTAACGTCGGAGGCAGGAAGCGCCCAGAAGGAGCCCGAATGTTTGTCAAAGTGTGCGGCCTGAGCACCCCGGATGCGGTCCGCGTCGCGGCAGGCGCCGGCGCGGACGCCGTCGGCTTCGTCCTGACCCGCAGCCCCCGGGAGGTCACGCCGGAACAGGTCAGGAACCTCCTCGCCCACGTCCCGGACGGGGTGCCCGCGGTGGGGGTGTTCCGGCACGAACCGGCCGCCGACGCCGTCGCCGTCGCCCGTGAGGCGGGCCTGGCCTGGGTCCAGCTCCACGGGGACCGCTCACCCGCCGACGTCCGGACAGTGCACGACGCCGGGATGAAACTGATCAGGGCCGTCACCATGGCCGCCGCGCCTGAGGACTTCAGCGACTGGGGCGAGGAGCTGCTCCTGATCGACGCCGCCGTGCCAGGCTCAGGCGAGGCCTGGGACTACGGATCGGTCC
>NZ_JBFTZL010000158.1:0-8501 GCF_056406825.1 Arthrobacter sp. P1_A5
GGACGGATTCGTCCACGCCGGTCCTGGCCCGGGCGGCGGCCAGTTCCTGCCGGTACTCGGGGCCGGGATCGGGGTCCACCACGGGCGCGTCCCAGCTGCGGTAGGACCCGGGATCGAGGACCGCGGCGATGAGTTCGGTGGCGTCCAGGTGCCGGACCTTCTGCCGGGTCAGCATGCCCGGGGGCCTTCCTGGCCGGCGACTGTGGCCGCGCCTGCTCGGGCGCCGGCTGGGGTGCCGGGTGTCAGCCCCAGCCACCGCCGGACCTGCTCCCCATCCTGGTCCAGCAGCGGCGGTGCGGTGTGGGACGTCAGCGTGGTTTCGTTGGTGCCGGCGGCGCTGAAGAACCGCAGCGGCGGGCCGGGCAGGCTCACGGTGCCGAGGATCTTATGCTCGACGTCGATCACCAGACCCTGCGAGTGGACCTGTTCCCATTCGTAGACWTCGTCCAGGGTTCTGACCTTGCCGGCCGGGATGCCGGCGTCGTTGAGTTTGGTGAGCAGCGGCTCGGCCTCGAAATCGGAGAACACCTGCTCCACTTCTTCGATGACTTTCTCGCGGTTGCGCACGCGGTCCGCATTGGTGGCGAACTCCGGCCGCGCGGCGTCGATCCCGAACGTCGAGGCGAACGTCTTCCAGAGCTTCTCGCTTCCCACGCTGATCTGCACCCTGCCCTGCCGGCAGTGGAACAGTCCGTAGGGGGCAATGGACGGGTGGTGGTTGCCCTGCGCCTGCGGCACTTCGCCCGCAACCGTGGCCCGGGTGCCCTGGAAGGCATGGACCCCGATCAGGGCCGCGAGCAATGAGGTGCGGACGATCTGGCCCTGGCCGGACCGCTCACGCTGGAGCAGCGCCGCGAGGGTGCCGAACGCCCCGTACATGCCAGAGAGGAGGTCGGCGATGGGGACCCCGACCCGCTGCGGATCGTCCGGCCCGGATCCGGTCAGGGACATCAGCCCGGCCTCGCCCTGGAGGATCTGGTCGTAGCCGCTGCGCTGGGATTCGGGCCCGTCGTGCCCGAATCCTGTGATGGAGAGGACCACCAGTGCCGGATTCAGGGTGTGCATCTGCGCGGCGGAGAATCCGAGCCGGTCCAGGACGCCGGGACGGAAGTTCTCGATGACCACGTCGGCGCGTTCCAGCAGCTCCCGCAGCACTGCCCGCCCGTCGTCGCTCTTCAAGTCCAGGGCAATGGATTCCTTGTTGCGGTTGCAGGACAGGAAATACGTGGCCTGCGGATCATCCTCGGGGCCCACGAATGGCGGCCCCCAGCCGCGGGTGTCGTCGCCGGTGCCGGGGTTCTCCACCTTGATGACCCGCGCGCCGAGGTCAGCCAGCATCATCCCGGCATGCGGGCCGGCGAGGGCGCGGCTCAGGTCTACTACGAGATAGCCGGTGAGGGGGCCTTCGGCGTCGGGCATGGGTTCGGTGCTCATGGACGTGTTCCTTCTTTGGTCGGTCGTGGCGGGCGCGCGGTGGGCTTGCGGGGTTGGTTGATTTGTCGGCTACATCCAGCGGTCACATCCAGCCCGGGACTACCATGACCAGCCAGGCGACGGCCGGTCCGACGGCGACGACGATGCCGCTGTAGGCCAGGATCTGCTTGTAGAACCTGTCCTTGTCCACGTCCTCGGGCGCGTTGGCCAGGACCAGGGCGCCGTTGGTGGAGAACGGTGACACATCCACGATCGTGGAGGCCACGGCCAGGGCGGCGATCACGCCGACGGCGCCGACCTCGCCGGTGGCCAGAAACGGCACCGCCAATGGAATGAGGGCCGCGAGGATGGCAGTGGAGGAGGCGAAGGCCGAGACGAGGGCACCGATGTAGCAGATCAGCAGGGCGGCGAGCAGGGGCATGCCGAGATCCGCCACTCCGCCGGACACGAATGCGATGGTGCCGGCTTCTTCGAGGACTCCCACGAACGTGAGCATGCCGCAGATAAGCAGGACCGTGGACCAGCTGATCTTGTTGACGGCGCCCTTCTGCGCTGCGGGAGACACCAGGGCGAGGACGATCGCGATGGTGATTGAAACAAAGCCGACGTCCACCTTGAATCCGAGCGAGATGACGGCCAGGGCGATCAGGCCAAGGATGGTGATGAGCTGGGGCATGGATGCACGGGCGCCGCTGGCCGGAGGTGCGCCGGCCGGGGCGGGACCGGCGGCCGAGGATGTTCCAGAGCCTGAGGTGCCCTTGGCCGAGACGCCGGCGGCGGAGATGTCGGATCCGGATCCCTGCAGCGTGACGCCGGCCGCGCGGGCACCCACGCTGACGGACAGGCGCTTTTCTGCGGCCTGTTCCACCAGCCGCCCGCCCGGGGTGGACAGCGGTTTGCCACCGCCGAGGACGACAAACAGCACCAGCGCGATGGCCAGGTTGAAGAGGAAACTCGCCAGGAAGATCGCCATCGGGTTGGCGTCCAGCTCCGTCCTGGCAATGATGCTGTTGACGGTGACGCCATAAACGGCGATGGGGGAGAAGCCGCCGGCCTGCGCGCCGTGGATCACCATCATGCCCATCATGAGCGGATTGATTTTGTGTTTGGCGGCGAAGCTGAGGGCGATCGGCGCGATGATGGCCACGGCGGCCGGGGAGAGGGCGCCGACGGCGGTAATCACCGCGGTGATGGCGAACATGACCCACGGGATCAGGGCGACCTTGCTGCCGACCAGCCGGACGGCGCCCCGGACCAGCAGGTCGATGGTGCCGTTGTTTTGCGCGATGGCGAACAGGTAGGTAACCCCGACGATGGTCAGGAACAGGCCGCCGGGGAAGTTGGCCAGGATGTCGTTGGTGGACATCCCCAGCACCACGGAGCCCAGCAGGAAGGCGCCGACGAAGGCCAAGGCACCCATGTTGAGTGGCAGCACCGTGGCCAGAAGGAACATCACCGCCAGGATGATGATGGACAGGACGGGAGCGGACATCGTTGTTCCTCCGGATCGAAGTGGGTCGTTACTGGCTTAGTGGCCTAGCCTCCTAGACACTAGGTGTCTTTGTCAATAGTTCTCCGGTAGTCTTAGGGGTCAGGACAGGCTGGAAGGACGCGCATGGCAAAGCAGGCGGCAACGCATCAGATTTCCCGCGTTTCGCGGCCCCGGCTTTACGAGCAGCTGGTGGAGCAGATCATGGACTTCATCGAGTCCGCCCAGCTGGGCCCCGGGGACACATTGCCGGCCGAACGGGAACTTGCCGAGCGGTTGGGTGTTTCGCGTGCCACTCTGGCGCAGGCCCTGGTGGCCCTCGAGGTGCTTGGCGTGATCGACGTCCAGCACGGCACCGGAGCGGTGCTGGTCTACCGGCCGAACGTTCCATCCGTGATCAAAGGCCTCCGCGAACACCGGAGCCGTCTGCCCGAGATCGTTGAGGCGCGGAGCACGCTGGAGGTCAAGCTGGCCGAACTGGCCGCGGCCCGCCGCACGGAGCAGGACATGGACGCGATCGATCACGCCCTTGAAGCCATGGCGGCAGAGGTCGCCTCGGGAGACCGCGGCGCACGCGGCGACGAGCTGTTCCACCAGGCCGTCACCGCCGCGGCCCACTCGGCGGTCCTGGCCCAGCTCATGACCTTCATTGCCGGCATGGTCCTGGAAACGCGCCTCGAATCGCTCGGACAGCCCGGCCGGCCGGAGCAGTCGCTCGCCTCCCACCGCAAGATCGCCGACGCGATCAGGTCCGGGGACTCGGCGGCCGCCGCGGCGGCGATGCTGGAGCACATTGATCTTGTCTCCGACGTTGCCCTCCTGAAGAACAGCTAGACCGGAACAAACGTGAACCTTTCCTTCGATCCGCCGTGTGGCCCGATCACCGGATGGCGCGACGGCGCCGTCGTGCGTGCCGCCGGCATTCCCTACGCCACCGCGGAACGCTTTCAGCCGCCCGCGCCGGCACCCGACTGGTCCGAGACTCTCGAGGCGACATCCCTGTCTCCGGCGTGCCCGCAGGCGCCRGTGCCCTTCCTGGATGACGTGCTCGGCACCCGCTACGGCGAACTTCCGGGCAGCGAGGATTGCCAGCGCCTGACCATCACCCTGCCGGCCGATCTCCACGACGGTGAACGGCTGCCGGTAATGGTGTGGCTGCACGGCGGGTCCTACACGTCCGGTTCCGGGGATCTGGCGATCTTCGACCCCGCAGCGCTGGTTGCCGAAACCCGGGTGATCGTCGTTTCGGTGACCTACCGGCTGGGCCTCTTCGGATATTTGTCCACCAGCACCGGCCGTCCCGCCAACCTCGGCCTGCTCGACCAGATCGAGGCGTTCCGGTGGGTGCAGCGCAACATCGCATCCTTCGGCGGCGATCCGGGCCGCGTCACCGCGTTCGGGCAATCCGCGGGCGGAGACGCCGTCGCGCACCTCATGGCGACCCCTGACGCGGCGTCACTCTTCCAGCGCGCCATCATTCAAAGTGCGCCGCTGGGCATTACCCGGGGGCGGGAAAGGATGACCGCCGCCATGGGGGTGGCCGCGGAGGCGGTTACCGCCGCGACTCCGGCGATGGACGTCGTCGCTATTGAAGAAGACGTGGCGCGGGCGGCGAGGAAGTTCGGTCTGATKGCTGCCATGCCGTTCGGGATCCAGTACGGGCATTCACCCGTGCCCGAGGAATCCGGGCTTGACCGGGCCTGGAATGCCGCTGCCCCGGCGATCGACATCCTGATCGGCTACACAGCGGAGGAAGCCCGGCTGTTTCTGCCGCGCAGCCCGCGCCTGGGCCGGGTGGCGAGGATTCCCGTGGTCGGCAGCGCAGTGCTCAAGACGGTCACATGGGTGGTTACGGAATTGGTGTACGGCAAAGCGGCCAGACGGTTTGCCAGGCGGCATGTGCGGGCGGGCGGGCGGGCCCACAGGTACGTGCTGTCCTGGCGCGCACCGGGAAACCTCTATGGCGCCGCGCACACAGTTGACCTGCCCCTGCTCTTCGGCCACCAGAGCACGTGGGAAGGTGCCGGACTCCTGGCGGGGGCGACGTGGGACGAGGTCAATGCCCACGGCCGGGCGATGCGGGCGCTGTGGGCACGGTTCGCCTACGGGGAAGGCCTCGGATCACGGGGAGAGATTCCCGGCTCGCTCCGGTACCGCTCGGTCTGAACTCCCGAGGCCTCACCCGGCGTGCGCTGGAGGAGGGACTTGCCTGCCAGTCCAGGATCATTGGCTGTGGCCTGGCCCGTGAACAGTCGAAGATGAAGTTCATGAGGGCCCGGCCGGTGCCGGCCAGACGCGAGTCGGGGTCTACAAAGACGTCATGGACCCGGCCCGTCGTGAAGTCAGCCCGCAGGCCTGGCCCGAAATCCTGAGCGAGGCCATAGCCGAGCAGCCTGGTGCGTGCCGGAGCCACCGGGAGGCACCATGAGGCGTCGGCCAGGAAGCGGGCGAAAACGGCTATCGAAAACCTCCGGCGGAACCTCCTGTGCGGCTGGAGTGAAGGCAATGGACAACCGGCGCACCTCGGCCGCGTCTTCCGGCCTCGCTGCGCGCACCACCAGCCCTTTCGGCGTCACGTGGGCACTTTCCCTTGAATCATCGCCGACATTTGATCAATCCTGTGGACGGAATTGGGGTCGTGGCTCTGCCGCGTCAGCGGCCGCGGCCTCTGCGCGAAGATGTGCGATCCGCAGCTTCAGATACGTGTTCAGCCGGAATACGGTTCTCGCCAGGACGAAGACCGCCGCCACCGGAAAGGCCCAGTAAATAACCGCGACAAGCAGACCAAGGTCCAATTTCAAACCCCCAGAGTTGATGCCGCGTTTGCGACTCAGCGCAGCATAGAGGCCGCAGCGACTATTGACATACTCAATTTCAGCTGCGGTAACCCGGCCGAAATACGGGAGTGCCTACTCAGTGAACTCGGCCAGAACTTCGGCCGCGTCTGTATTGCCCGCAGCTGCCAGACGCCGAAGCTCATCCAGGTCTTCCTTCTCAGCTGCGAGTTCAACCAGCTGATCCTCAGCGTCGCGGCTGCCGCCGTCGGCAAGTTGTCGCAGTTCCTCGAAGTCTTCCCGCTCCGCGGCCAGCTCGATGAGCTCGCCGATGGCGTCGTTGTCACCGCGGGCAGCCCGCTCCCGGAGTGCTGAAAGATCAGATTCTGACATTGCGTAGACCTTTCCAGAAAACGGTTCCGTTCGGCCGGCCCGGTCCGCAGCGGTCGACGTGGCCGGTGGAGGCCGACACGGTGTTAATGCAGGGTACCGCGCTGACGGAATCGGCCCTAGTGTGATGTCTGCCAGGAGTCCCAAGGGCTAGCCCATTTACGGAGATGCGGAGGAGGGCCGTGGAAGAAACGCCTCGGCCCGGCCGGCGTCCGATGTGGCCCTGGGTGTGTGCCATCCTGTTAGTGATCGCCGTCGACGCCTTGCTTCTCGGCTTTCGAACAGGCGAGTGCATCGACTACACGGCGGAATCCGGCGCCGCCAGCACCTGCACGAGCGGTTCGGCCCTTGGATCCGCGGGCACGTGGCTCCTCGCCGCAGCCAGCGTCCTCGTCATCGGCTACCTTGCCCGCCGCCTCGCGCGCGCCGCCCGGCACCGGTGACCGCAGTTGATAGATTCTGGACCATGACCACTCCGGACATCAGTGTCAGGGCCGCAACCGTGCCCGACGCCGCACGGCTGGCCGAGATCCACATCGCGGCCTGGCGGGCCACTTACCGCGGCGTCATGACCGATGAGTACCTGGACGGCCTTGACGTCGACCGCGCGGCATCCGCCTGGCGCCGAAACATCCTTGAACCCAGGCAAGGGACCATTCACCTCGTCGTCCAAAGCGCCGATGCGGTTGCCGGGTTCGCCATCCTCGGCCCTGCTGCCGGCGACCCGGACCCGGGAACCGGTCAGCTCCACGCGATCAACGTGCATCCGGACTGGTGGGCACAGGGCGTAGGTTCCGTCCTGTTCGCGGCCGCGGAACAACAGTTGATCGAACTCGGCTATGAACGGGCATTTATCTGGGTGGAGAAGGGCAACGATCGGGCTATCAGCTTCTACACCAACCGCCGTTGGCTCGACGACGGAGGGGCTCTGGAAGATACGAGATTCGATCCGGCGGTGGCCGAGAAGCGCCACAGCCGGATCCTCCCCGCCGGGCGCTAGCCGAGGACTCCCCGGCGTCAGGCTCCCGTCCAGCGCCGTGTTCAGAGCCAGCGCCTCAACCTGACGAGTCTTTACTCCCCGATTCTTTACTCCCCGATCTGGGCCAACGTTTCCGTCAGCTTCTTGAGGATCTGTCCGCGCCAGCCGCCACCCATAATGCGGTGAGCGATCACATGACTCGGCTCTTCCGGGTCGAATCCTTCGTGGATGAGGAACAGTCGTGTCCCTGCCCCCTCGGGGACCAGGGTCCATGTGACTGTGCTGTTCAGGTTGTTGCCCGCTTCTGCGTCCCGCCAGGAGATCCGCAGGAGCCGTTCGGGGTCAATTTCAAGAACTTCACTGGCGACAAGACCGCTGAAGCCTACGGCCGGGACAGGAGTCCCGCGCATGGTGTAGCGGTGCCCAATGACGGGTTCAAAGTCGTTTTCCATCAGCCACGCCGCGATCAGGGCCGGTTCCGTGAGCGCCCTCCACACCTTTGCGGGCGGGTGGGGGAGAAATTCGTCGAGCTCTATGGCCGTCAACGTCAATGACATCAGGTGTCCTTCAGGTTTTCGAGAGTATGGTTCAGGTCTTTTAGGCGGGCGCGCCAGAACTTCTCGAAAGGCGACAGCCACGAGGCAACGTCGGCAAGAGGCTCGGGTGTCAGTAAATATCGAATTGTCCGTCCCCTCCGCTCCTCCGAGACGAGGTTCCGATCGAGCAGCACCCTCAAATGCTCGGACACGCTTGGTCGGGCCATGTCATATCGTTCGGCAATCTCGCCAGCGGTTCGTGGCCCCTCCAGCAGGAGCGTCAGAATGTCCCGCCTGGTGGGGTTAGCCAACGCTCCGAAGACAAGGTCAGCGGGAGAATCCTTCGTTCTGACTGGCACGGACCAAATAATAGGTAGGATATTTCCTACGGGTCAAGTTTTCTGGCTGCCTGTCAGCCTGCCGGGTCCGCTGGTGCTGGGGTCCGGAAGATCGGGCCGTGGAGTTCGCCGGGTTCCGCTGGGCCCGGCGGCCTGCGGGCACCGGTGACTGCCGCCATCATGCGAAGAGACCTTCGCCGATGAAGCCTCCCGCCCGGATGCCAGGCGGAACCGCGAACAGGCCCGAGCCGGTGTGCTTGAGGTATTCCAGGGCCAGCGTGTCCTCCTTGGCCATGGCCAGCTGCATGGGCACATAGTGGGTCCTGGGGTCCGTGACGAACGCGATGAAGAACAGTCCGGCGTCGAGGTGCCCCAGGCCGTCCGAGCCGTCGGCGTAGTTGTAGCCGCGCCGGAGCATCTTGACGCCGTCGTTCTGGCTCGAGTGCGCGAGCCTGACGTGGGCGTCCATCGGGATCAGCGGTTCCCCGCCGTGACCCTGGATCTGGAAGTCGGGAGCGGTGAATTCCTCGCCGCCGGAGAGCGGGGCCCCTGCGCCCTTGG
>NZ_JBFTZL010000159.1:0-8416 GCF_056406825.1 Arthrobacter sp. P1_A5
ATCCATGCACTCCACTGTCTGCCTGAATTGGAGGCCCTTGTCATGGTCCAGTGTGCGGTGGGCCGGGGGGACATCACCCTGGCCTTCCTCCGCAGCAAACTCGAAGGTAACCGCAACGGACGCGCCAGGTCGGTGCTGGACCTTGTCATTCCGCGGGCCGATTCGCTGCTGGAAGTTCTCGCCAACACCGCCTTCCGCAGGGCCGGGCTGCACGCGCGCCGGCATGTGGAGATTCCCGGGGTAGGGGAGGTGGACTTCCTTGTTGAGGACTGCATCGTCGTGGAGACCGACGGTGCCTCGCACCTGGAGCCGCTGCAAGTCAAGAAGGACCGGCGGCGGAACAACGCAAGCCTCATCGGTGGTTACCTCGTACTAAGGTTCGGGTACGACGACGTCGTCCATCACCCGGAGCGGATGGTTGCGGAGGTTCTGGCGGTGCTGAAGTTGCGGCGCAGTGGGGCCTTCCGGCCGTGACGGGCAGGTCGCTGCTGCCGTCCGGGGCTACATTGGCGTCTCAGGAGGGGATCACCGGACCCGACGACGGCGGGTCCGTGTCAAAGTGCCCCCGGACCGCCGGACCCGGCCCGAGGAGAGGCCGTGGAGCCTAGTCTTCGTCCTCGTCGTTGAAGGCCCACTCGAACATGTCGAAGACGAATTCGGAGAAGGTCCCTTCCTCGCTCTTCCACTGGCCGCGGGCGTTGTTGCGGCGGTACACGATGGGATCCGGGATGCTGAGGTCCCCGACACGGAAGCCCCAGGTGAACTGCTCTTCCTCGTCCTCAAGGAACATGAGGAAGCCCTCATCATCCACTTCGAGCTCTTCGGGGTCCCAGAAGTAGTGGTAGGCCTCCATGATGTCCTCGCAGCCGCCGACTGCCAGGTAGAACTCGCGCAGGACCATCGGGACCTGGAACTGGTGTTCGGCGAGGGCGGCGTCGAGCTCCTCGGCCGGGAGGCCATCTTCTTCCTGCCATTCGTCTTCGAGATACTTCGGGACAAGCGCGCGGAATTTCTCGAGGAACATGTCAGTCATGGTCTTATCCTAGCTAATCCTCAGCGGTCGTTTTCCGCGCTGTCCAGGCCCAGCCGGTGCCAACCGCGCACCGCCAGCGGAACGTACCAGTGGCGCCGCCAGGCCGTGACCCGGAAGGCGAAGACAAGCCCGGCGACGGCGCAGGCGCTCACCGCGGTGAAGGTCCCCGTGAGGGACAGGATCACGGTCAACGCCGACCCGGCGAACGCCGGCAGAGCGTACAGATCCTTGGGGTCGAAGAGCTGTGGGACCTCGTTGGCGGTGATATCCCGCAGCAGGCCGCCACCCACCGCCGTCGTGACACCCAGCAGGACGGCGGCCACAGGATTCATCCCGGCGGCCAGCGCCTTCAGTGTGCCGGTGATGCAGAACAGGGCCAGCCCGCCGGCGTCGAACAGCATCAGCAGCGACGTGAAGCGCTGGACGCTGGAGAACAGGAAATACACCAGCACCGTGGCAAACAGGGGCGGTGCCAGATATGCCGGGTTGGTGAACGCGGCGGGCGGCCCCGCGTTGATGATGATGTCGCGGATGACGCCGCCGCCCAGGCTCACCACCGAGGCCAGGAGCAGCGAGCCGATGATGTCGAACTGCTTCCGCGCCGCGAGCAGCGAGCCGGAGACCGCAAAGAAGAACACACCGGCGAGGTCAAGCCAGACCAGGACAAGGCTGAAGGAGAAGGTCATGAAGCGTCCCGGTCGGTTGCAAGGGGGCGGATAGGGCGGCTCCAAGGTTACGCTAACGGCTATGAATACCCCCATCCTGATCGCCTGCGCCCACGGCACGTCGAGCCCGCACGGGGCCGCGGAGGTCAACGCGCTCCGGGACGGCATCGCCGGGCTCCGTCCCGGGCTGGACGTCCGCGAGGCCTACGTCGACGTGCAGGATCCGGACCTGCCGGCCGTCGTGGCGGGCCTCCCGGCGGGGGTAACCGCCGTCGTGGTTCCGTTGCTGCTCAGCGTCGGATACCACGTCAAGGTGGACATCGCCCGCGCCGTGAAGAGCCGGCCGGACACCCTGGCCGCGGCGCCGCTGGGGCCGGATCCGCGGCTCGCAGCGCTGCTCGATGCGCGGCTGCGCGAGGCCGGGGTAACGGACAACGACGCCGTGGTCCTCGCCGCCGCCGGGTCCTCCGATCCCAGCGCCGCACAGAATGTCGAGGAACTCACGGACCAGCTCCGTGCCCTGCGTTCCAACCGGATCGTGGCCGCCTACGGCGCCTCCGCCAAACCCTCGGTTCCCGACGCCGTCGCCATGCTCCGCGAGGAGGCCGCCGGCGGTGCCGGCGCGGGGGAGTCGGCCGGAGCGGTGGACCTTGGCGGCCGCGTCGTCATCGCCTCGTATCTCCTGGCGCCCGGCTTCTTCCATGACCAGCTGGCCAAGGCCGGCGCGGACCTGGTGACGGCGCCGTTGCTTCCCTCCCCGGTCCTCGCCGAAATTGCCCTGGAACGCTACGACGCGGCGCTGGCCGGGGCCCGGCAGCCCCGGCCCTGACGGTCCGCGCAGATGCACAGCTGCAGGGCGACTTCAAGGGTTTTCGGCGGTTCGTGACGAAATGTTGCCCTAGGTGACTCCCCGTTTCTGACCCTTTGTGACGGGATTACGGCCGCCCCTACAGTCGATGCATGACTGATACAGCTCTAGCCGGAGCGTCCACGGACGAGGCTGCCGCCGGCCGCACCAAGCGCCCTCCCCGCCCGGCCGCAAAGCCGCACGGCCAGTGGAAAGTGGACGGCACCACGCCGCTGAACGCCAACGAGACCTGGAAACAGGAAGACAACGGCCTCAACGTCCGCGAGCGTATTGAGTCCGTCTACTCCAAGCACGGCTTCGACTCGATCGACGGCACCGACCTGCACGGCCGCTTCCGCTGGTGGGGGCTCTACACCCAGCGCAAACCCGGGATCGACGGCGGCAAGACCGCCACGCTTGAGCCGCACGAGCTCGAAGACAAATACTTCATGCTCCGCGTCAGGATCGACGGCGGTGCGCTCACCACGGGGCAGTTGCGCGTCATCGGCCAGATCTCCGTGGACTTCGCCCGCGACTCGGCCGACCTCACGGACCGCCAGAACATCCAGCTGCACTGGATCCGGGTCGAAGACATGCCCGAAATCTGGCGCCGGCTCGAAGGCGTGGGACTGTCCACCACGGAAGCCTGCGGCGACGTGCCCCGCGTCATCCTCGGCTCCCCGGTGGCGGGCATCGCCAAGGACGAGATCATCGATCCCACGCCGCTGATCCAGGAACTCGCCGAGCGGTTCATCGGCGACCCGGAACTGGCCAACCTGCCGCGCAAATTCAAGACCGCCATCACCGGCCACCCCAGCCAGGACGTGGTGCACGAGATCAACGACGTCGCCCTGGTGGGCCTGGTCCACCCCGAACTCGGCATCGGCTATGACCTCTGGGTGGGCGGCGCGCTCTCCACCAACCCCATGCTGGGCAAGCGCCTCGGCGCCTTCGTCCGGCCGGACCAGGCCGCCGACGTGTGGCTCGGCGTCACCAGCATCTTCCGCGACTACGGCTACCGGCGCATGCGCACCAAGGCCCGCCTGAAGTTCCTGCTGGCCGACTGGGGGCCGGTGAAGTTCCGCCAGGTCCTCGAGGACGAATACCTCGGCTACAAGCTCGCCGACGGCCCGGCCGCCCCGAAGCCCTCCACGCCCGGCGACCACATCGGCGTGCACGAACAAAAGGACGGCAAGTTCTTCATCGGCGCCACCCCGCTGGCCGGCCGCCTCTCCGGCAGCCAGCTGGTCAAGCTCGCGGACACTCTAGAGGCCCGCGGCTCGCAGCGCCTGCGCACCACCCCGCACCAGAAGCTCGTGGTCCTCGACGTGCCCAAGGACGAGGTGGACCCGCTCGTGGCCGAACTCGACGCGCTGGGCCTGTCCGCCCGCCCGTCCGTGTTCCGGCGCGGCACCATCGCCTGCACCGGCATCGAGTTCTGCAAGCTCGCCATCGTGGAAACGAAGGTGACTGCGGCGACGGCGGTTGCCGAGCTGGAGCGCCGGCTGGCCGATCTCGCCGAGAGCAAGCAGCTGCCCCAGGCGCTGTCCCTGCACATCAACGGCTGCCCCAACTCCTGCGCCCGGATCCAGACGGCGGACATCGGCCTCAAAGGCATGATGCTGCCAACGCCCGACGGCGACCCCACCCCGGGATTCCAAGTCCACCTCGGCGGCGGGCTCGCGTCCGACAGCCGCGAGGAGGCAGGCCTGGGCCGCACCGTCCGCGGCCTGAAGGTCACGGCCGAGGAGCTGCCCGACTACGTCGAACGCGTGGTCCGCAAGTTCGTCGCCGACCGCTCCGAGGGCCAAAGCTTCGCCGAGTGGGCCTTCGCCGCGGAGGAAGGTGATCTGCAGTGACCGCAGCACTCCGCTCCCACGACGAGCTCAAGGCCCTCGCCGAGGCCGGCGCCGCCGAGCTCGGCTGGGACGCCCCGGCCCGCGACGTCATTGCCTGGGTGGCCCGCAATTTCGAACTGCCGACTGTCGCCGTCGCCTGCTCCATGGCGGACGCGGTCCTCCCGGCGCTGGTCGCGGACGAGCTCCCCGGCGTCGACGTCCTGTTCCTGGAGACCGGCTACCACTTCCCGGAGACGCACGCGACGCGCGACGAGGTCGCGGCCAACCTGCGCGTCAACGTCGTGGACGTGCTGCCGGAGAACACCGTGGAGCAGCAGGACCGGCTCCTGGGCAAGGACCTCTTCGCCCGCGACCCCGCGCAGTGCTGCGCCCTGCGCAAAGTGGCGCCGCTGCGCCGCACCCTGGCCGGCTACGAGCTCTGGTTCACCGGGGTCCGCCGCGACGAGGCGCCCACCCGCACCAACACGCCGCTGATCGTCTGGGACGAGGCCAACGGTCTGGTCAAGGTCAACCCGGTGGCGGCCTGGACTTTCGACCAGCTGGTGCAGTATTCGGACGACAACCTTCTTCCCGTCAACCCGCTGCTTTCACAGGGCTACCCGTCCATTGGCTGCCAGCCCTGCACCCGCAAGGTGGCGCCCGGCGACGACCCCCGCGCCGGACGCTGGGCAGGAACCGACAAGACAGAATGCGGACTACACGTATGAGAACTCAAATCACCAACGAGGACCTGGAGCTGTCGGTGCTGGACAACGACGCAGCTGAGACGCCGATTGCCGCCCAGGGAGTGGCATCGGGCCTGTCGGAGCCGCGCGCTGGGCTGATCGAAGATCAGCCGCGCGGCGCAGGGGCGGGGGCGGCAATCGGCGTCGCAGGTTCACGCCTCTCGAGCCTCGACACCCTTGAGTCCGAGGCCATTCACATCATCCGCGAGGTGGTCGCCGAGTTTGAGAAGCCTGCGCTGCTGTTCTCCGGCGGCAAGGATTCCGTGGTGATGCTGCACCTGGCCACGAAGGCCTTCTGGCCCGGCAAGGTGCCCTTCCCGGTGCTGCACGTGGACACCGGCCACAACTTTCCCGAGGTCATCGACTTCCGCGACCGCACCGTGGAACGGCTGGGCCTGAAGCTCGTCGTCGGCTCCGTCCAGGAGTTCATCGACTCCGGTGAGCTGGCCGAGCGTGCCGACGGCACCCGGAACCCGCTGCAGACCGTCCCGCTGCTGGATGCGATCCAGCGCAACAAGTTCGACGCCGTCTTCGGCGGCGGCCGCCGCGACGAGGACAAGGCCCGGGCCAAGGAGCGGATCCTGAGCCTGCGCGACGAGTTCGGCCAGTGGGACCCCCGCAACCAGCGGCCCGAGCTGTGGAACCTCTACAACGGCCGGCACACGGTGGGCCAGCACGTCCGCGCGTTCCCCATCAGCAACTGGACCGAACTGGACGTGTGGCGCTACATCGAGCGCGAGAACATCGAGCTGCCGGGCCTGTACTACGCCCACGACCGCGAAGTCTTCGCCCGCGACGGCATGTGGCGCGCCGTCGGCGAGGTCTCCCAGCCGCGCGAGCACGAGGAAGTCATCACCAAGACCGTCCGCTACCGGACCGTCGGCGACATGTCCTGCACCGGCGCCGTGGAATCGGCCGCCGCCACGGTGCGCGACGTCGTCATTGAGGTTGCCGCCTCGACGATCACCGAACGTGGCGCCACCCGGGCCGATGACCGCATCTCCGAGGCCGCCATGGAAGACCGCAAGAAGGACGGCTATTTCTAATGAGCACGGAAACGTTTCTCCCGGGCCCGGACCTCGTTGCCGCGGCGCTGCCCACCACGCTGTTCCGCTTCGCCACCGCAGGCTCCGTCGACGACGGCAAGTCCACCCTGGTGGGCCGGCTCCTGCACGACTCGAAGGCGATCCTCGCCGACCAGCTCGACGCCGTCGCCCGCACCTCGGCGGACCGCGGGTTCGGCGGTGAAGGGGCCACCGGCACAAAAGCGATCGATCTCGCCCTGCTGACCGACGGCCTGCGCGCGGAGCGCGAGCAGGGCATCACAATCGATGTCGCCTACCGCTACTTCGCCACGGACCGGCGCAGCTTCATCCTCGCGGACTGCCCCGGGCACGTGCAGTACACCAAGAACACGGTGACCGGCGCGTCCACCGCGGACGCCGTCGTCGTGCTCATCGACGCCCGCAAGGGTGTCCTCGAGCAGACCCGCCGGCACCTGTCCGTGCTGCAGCTGCTGCGCGTGGCACACGTGATCGTCGCCGTGAACAAGATCGACCTCGTGGACTTCAGCGAGGACGTGTTCCGCGGGATCGAGGCGGACGTCCAGCAGGTCGGGCGCGAACTCGGGCTCGGTTCCGACGGCGTCGCCGATCTCCGCGTCATCCCCGTCTCGGCCCTCGACGGCGACAACGTGGTGGACCGCTCGGAACGGACCCCGTGGTACGACGGCCCGGCGCTCCTGGAGGTCCTGGAGACGCTGCCGGCCGCCGACGAACTCGAAAGCCACCTCGAAAGCTTCCGTTTCCCGGTCCAGCTGGTGATCCGGCCGCAGGGCGCGCTGGCTCCGGACGCCATCGCCRGCGGCCTCGATCCCGAGGCCTACCGCGACTACCGTGCCTACGCCGGCCAGATCACCGAAGGCTCCGTGAAACTGGGGGACCAGGTCAGCATCCTGACCCCGGGCCAGGCCCCGCGCACCACCACCATCACCGGGATCGACTTCGCGGGCCGCGAGCTCGCCGAGGCGGCCGCACCGCAGTCCGTGGCGCTGCGCCTGGCCGATGAGTTCGACGTCGCCCGCGGTGACACGATCGCGGCGGCCGGGACCGTGCGTGAAAGCAGTGCAGACCTCTACGCCGCCCTGTGCTGGCTCTCGCCCAAGCCGCTCCGGGAGGGCTCCAAGGTCCTGGTCAAGCACGGCACCCGCACGGTCCAGGCCCTGGTCCGGAACGTGACAGGCAGGCTCGACCTCGCCAGCTTCGGCCTGGAGCCGACCACCACCCTGGAGCTCAACGACATCGGGCACGCGCAGCTCCGGCTCGCCGCGCCGCTGCCGTTGGAGAACTACCTGCACCACCGCCGCACCGGGGCGTTCCTCGTGATCGACCCGCTCGACGGCAACACCCTCGCCGCAGGCCTGGTCAACGACCACCCCGGCGACCACGAGGACGAGCGCTACTCGATCTAGGCCACGTGCCACACGGGCGCAGCTTGTTCCCCGGTCGGTCGCCCTGGGCGGCGGTCCGGGAAACAAGCTGCCGTCTTTTGGGGCCGAATGTGACGCTGCGTGAACCCGCGTGACCCCCGGTTTCCGGGCCGTTGAACCCCGAATATGACACTCCCTATGGTGAATGAATGAAGACACAGGAACGGTTCCCCGGCCTCCCCCGCAGGGACTTCCAGGGGCGATGTCGCCGGCGCTGACCATCCGCCCGGCCCTTCCGCACACACCCCAGAACAGGACTTCACCCATGTCACACACCCCCGAAAACCCCGGGCCCGGCTCACAGCCCGGCACCACCCGGATCGTCGCCGGCGAGACCGGCAAACCCAAACGCAAGCGCACCCTGGAGATCGCCCTGGTCGCGGGCCTCGTGCTCCTGATCGGCGCCGGCGCTGCCGTTGCATCCTCGCTGTCCCGCAGCCCCGAAACCGCCCCCGCAGCGGCAACGGCGGACGCCGGCCCGGCCACGGAACTCAGGCTCGGCTACTTTGGCAACATCACCCACGCCCCGGCCCTGGTGGGTGTCAACAAGGGGTTCATCGCCAAGGACCTCGGGGCGACCAAGCTCAGCACGCAGGTGTTCAACGCCGGCCCGGCCGCGATCGAGGCCCTGAACGCCGGCGCCATCGACGCCACCTACATCGGCCCCAACCCGGCCATCAACTCCTATGTCAAGAGCAACGGCCAGTCCATCAGCATCATCGCCGGCGCCGCGGCCGGCGGAGCGCAGCTGGTGGTCAAGCCCGGCATCAACTCGGCGGCCGACCTCAAGGGCAAGACG
>NZ_JBFTZL010000160.1:0-8406 GCF_056406825.1 Arthrobacter sp. P1_A5
CCTACGAGGTAATCGGCAACGACATCACCATCACCATGGCCGCCGAGGCCGGCCAGCTCCAGCTCAACGCCTTCGAACCCATCATCGTCCACAGCCTCCACAAGAGCATCTCCCACCTCGAAGCCGCCTGCCGCACCCTCACGGCCCGCTGCATCCGGGGCATCACCGCCAACACCGAACACCTCCGCCTCACCGTCGAACAATCCATCGGCCTCGTCACCGCCCTGAACCCGCAACTGGGCTACGCCACAGCCACGGCCATCGCCCAGGAAGCCCTCGCCACCGGCAAGGGCGTCGCGGAACTCGTGCTCGAACACGGCCTGCTCACCGACGAGCAGCTCACCGAACTCCTCAGCCCGCACCGCCTGGCCAACCTCACCAAATAATCCCCAACCGCTCCCTAACCTCGCAAGCTCGGTTAGGGAACCCTGCGGTAGTGGGCCCACCCCCAGACCGACGACCCCGCCCGACCAGGGAGCAAGGGGCACGCCGTCGTGCCCAAAAACCCGATCGACTACAGAGAAAACGGAACTCGATGACGAGGACCGTTCCAGCACCGGGCCACCAACCCGGCCTCTACCCAAGGACTGACTATGAAAAACAAATCAACGATGTGGATCCTGGCAGCGCTCCTGTTCGGAATCCTCAGCGGTCTGCTCTTCCACGGGCTGCTGCCGGTGGACACACGCGAATCCGTCGTGGCGGTCCTCGACACCGTGACGCACATGTTCCTGAACCTCATCAAAATGATCATTGCCCCGCTGATCTTCGCCACCCTCGTCTCCGGCATCGCAGGAGCGGCCAAATCCGCCGGCGTGGGCAAGCTCTTTGGCCGCTCAATGATCTGGTTCCTGTCCGCCTCCGTCCTGGTGGGCGCGTTTGGCTTCATCACGGCCCATGTACTCAACGTCGGTAACGGGCTCCACCTGATGCCAGGAGGCGACGCGGGGATGGAAACGAAGCCCCTCGATTACCAGGCGTTCATCACCCACATCATCCCCACGAGCGTCTTCGCCGCACTGACCGAAAACAACCCCCTTCAGATCCTCGTATTCGGCGCCCTCTTCGGCATCGCCCTGCTGAACCTTCGGAAGAAGGGCCGCTCCTCCATCGCCGATGCCATCGACGAACTGATGGGCGTCATGCTGAAGGTCACCGGGTATGTGATGCTGGCGGCGCCCGTCGGCGTTTTCGCCGGCATCGCAGCGGCCTTCACCTCCCAAGGTCTCGATGCGTTTGCCACCTACGCGTCGTTCATCGGCGGGTTCTATGTGTCTCTCTCGGCCCTGTGGGTCATCATGGTCGGCGTCGCCGTCGCCTTCCTCGGACGGGCCGCCTTCCGCCTGGTCCGGATAGTGCGCGAACCCATGGTCATCGCGTTCGCCACCTCCAGCAGTGAAGCCGCCCTGCCCAAGCTCATTGAAGGCCTGACCAAGTTCGGCATCGAAAAGCGCACCACCGGTTTCGTGCTGCCCCTGGGTTACTCGTTCAACGTGGACGGTTCCATGATGTACATGACCTTCGCGTCGGTCTTCCTGATCAACGCCTACGGCATCGACATGGACCTTGGCCAGCAGATCGCGATTACCGCAATGCTCCTGCTCAGCAGCAAGGGCATGGCCGGCGTGCCACGCGGGTCACTCGTCGTCGTAGCCGCCGTGGTCCCTGCCTTCGGCATCCCCGCCGCCGGAATTGGTGTCCTGCTGGTGATCGACCAGCTCCTGGACATGGGGCGCACCGCCACCAACATCCTGGGAAATGCCATCGCCACGGCGGTGATCGGCCGGAACCACGACAAGTCCACGTCCCTCCTCGAAGCGTCACGCGCGGAAGCCTCCCAAGACGCGGAAGTCACTGAAGACAGCAGGGAGCCTGAGCTCGTTTCGAGGCACTGACCGGATCCCGCTCGGCTAACCAATTTTCAACCAGCGAACCTACCCTCACACCGGATGAAAGGCCATCGCCAATGACAGCCGACTTTGAAGTCCAGAGCCCGATGGACGCGCACCGCATTGAGCGGACGAAAAGAGCGAGAAACGCACCGATCAAATCACAAATCATCGACTACCTGGCAAACCATGGGGCAAGCAAAGTAGCTGACATCAGCGACGGTATCGCGTCCTCGCGAGGCGCAGTCAGATACCATTTGGCAGCGCTGGAGAGCGCTTCGATCGTCCGTTCCAACATTTCCCCCGGAGCCAGGGGTCGTTTCACGCCCTTCTACGGTCTCGCCCCTGGAAAAACGGACCCCGCCTCCTAGCCGGACAGCGCTGACGACGGCGGGACCTCCCGCCGTCGTCCGCCGTGTCTTTACGGCCGGAATCTCATGTCCTGTCCCCTAACCAACCTCGCAGTTTCAGGACCGAAAGATCGTGCAGCATGCCGGGCTTAGGTCACGGTGCCGCAATCGCGGCGCCAGGCAGGTGCCGGGAGATCCGACGGCACCGGAGGGTTAGGACTCATGGCGCAGACTAACGGAGAAGCAGGTCCCAGCCGCCGGGTCTGGTTAGGGTGGAGGATGACCGGAGAACCGAACACCTGGCACGACAAGCACAAGGCTTCCCTCACCCGCGGGCAGCAGGCCGCGGACCTCATGCGAAACGGGATGGGGAGCTGGCCTTTCGTGGGAGGTTTCATCGCCTTCATGCTGGTCTGGGCCGCCATAAACACCTGGGCGCTGGCGACCCATGCCTGGGATCCGTACCCCTACATACTTCTTAACCTCTTTCTGTCTATGCTGGCCGGTCTGCAGGGAGCAATTCTGCTCATCGCCGCCAAACGCCAAGATGCCATCGCCGGGGCCATGGCCCAGCATGACTACACTACGAACCTGAAGTCCAAGGAAGAGATCGATCTCCTGATGGACATTAATTGCCAGCAGTTGGAGATTCTCCGCGAACTTCAGCAACTCAGAACCTTGCCCGCGTCCGCTGCCGGGACGCACCGGTAGAGGGTAGGTACAGAGACGCCGAGGTTTATGGCGACTTCCCAGGGCAGTGTGCCGGCGGCGGTGGTTGTCGGAATCGAGCCGGACGGGGCGATTGACTGCTGTGGTTCTGGTGGTTTGCTTGCTACTGATGGGCCGCTCACAGAGTGAGCCCAGGCAGGGYGCGTGTGGGAAATTTCGTCGTTCGACAACGCCGGTTGGCGAGCGGATACTGAAGAACCATGAGGCCTACCCAAAGCGGGTTGCGCATCCAGCTTCTCGGCTCGTTCATCGTGTACGTCAACGGGAACGCCGTCGAGAACAGCCACTGGCGGCTGCAGAAGGCGAAGGCCGTGGTGGCAATGCTGGCGCTGGCGCGTGGTCAGCGTGGCCGTCGCGAGCAGGTACTGGACCGTCTGTGGCCTGACATGGAGCCGGCGGCCGCCGCACGGAATCTGCATCAGACCCTGTACGTCGCCCGCCGTGCGCTCGCTAGCGCTGGAGCCGGCAGCGACGGGCTCCTCGTCATCCGCGGTGAAGTGGTCGTGCTGGATGACACTGGCCCGGTCGATGTCGATGTCCTGCAGTTCGAGCGTTCGGCCGTGGCAGCGTTGGCTGCAGGTGTCGAGGCAAGCCTGCGCGATGCGGCCGACTTGTACAGTGGTGATCTTGTGCCGGAGCTGCCGGATGCGGATTGGCTGACGACACGCCGCGATGAGCTCCAGGAAATCCATCTCGAGGTACTGGTGAAACTGGYGTCCACGGTGGCGCAGCGCGCACCGGAGGAAGCGTTGGTCATCCTCACCCATGCGCTCGAATCCGATCCCGTCCACGAGGGAGCCGTGCGCGCGCAGATGGTGGTGCTGGCCGGGATGGGCCGGCGGTCGGAAGCATTGGCACGATATGAGCGGCTGGTCGACGAACTCCTCGACGCGTTCGGGACCGACCCGGACACCCGGACGGTGGGACTGTTTCGCGAGCTGTTGACCGGCTCGCCGTCCGAGGAACGCCTCCACCGGCCCGCCGGCGTGACCGGCAAAGACGATGCCATCGGTTATCTGCCATCCCCGTTGACAAGCTTCATCGGGCGCGAGCGTGAGCTCGTTGACGTCCAGCGGCTGATGGGCCATGCTCGCCTGCTCACCCTCACCGGGGCTGGCGGCAGCGGCAAAACCAGACTGGCATTGGAGGCCGCGAAGAGAGTTCGTCCTGACTACGTGGACGGAGTCTGGTTCGTTGACCTCGCGGCCGTTGGGGAGTCGCTGCTGGTGGCCGATGCCGTAGCCGAGGTCCTCGGGTTGGATTCCGGCGCGGCACCAAGCCGCGTGCAAGCGCTGGTCGACCAACTGCGGCGACGCTCGCTGCTCCTCGTGCTGGACAACTGCGAACACCTGCTCGCGGCATGTGCGCATCTCGTCGTCGCGCTACTGGACGGATCCCCTGGGGTTAGAGTGCTCGCAACCAGCCGGGAGCCACTCCATGCCGACGGGGAGTACACCTACCGGGTGCCGTCATTGCCCCTGCCCTCGGCCCTGCGGACCGAAGCTCCCGACCTGGCCGTGCTGGGCCGTCTGCCCTCTGTCCGGCTTTTCGTTGAGCGTGCAGCGCAGGTCCGGCCGGGTTTCGCGCTCGACGCCGACAACGCGCAGGGAGTGACAGAGTTGTGCCGACGGCTCGACGGGATGCCGCTGGCCCTGGAATTGGCCGCGGCCAGAACCGCCGTACTCGAACCCGCCGAGATCGTCCAGGGATTGGGCGATGCTTTGTCCATGCTCGGCGGCGGAACCAGCGGCGTCACGCGGCACCAGACGCTGCGTGGCACCTTGGAATGGAGCCACGAACTGCTCACCAAACCGGAACAGGTTCTGCTGCGCCGGCTGTCTGTGTTCGCGGGTGGTTTCACCCTCGACGCTGTGGTAGCAGTCTGCGCTGACGCGCCCCTCCAGCAGATCGAACTGCTCGACCTGTTGGCCAAGCTGGTGGACAAGTCTTTGGTGGTCACCGAAAGGAGGGGCGCCGGGACCCGATACCGGCAATTGGAGACGGTCCGCCAGTTTGGCCAAGAGAATCTCGATCATGCAGGTGAGGCGGCTCAACTGGCGGCTGCGCATTGCGCCTACTTCCTTGCCGTCGCCGAATCCCACAATCCCGAACGGGCCACCGGGGTGGTCATCGAACAGCCGAAGTTGCTCGACCGCGAGCACGACAACCTGCGCGCTGCGTTGCGCTGGTCATGCGCCCACGAGCCCGAGACCGCGCTCCGGCTCGCGGCCAGCCTGTGGCGGTTCTGGTTCCTCCGCGGTCACGCGGTCGAGGGAGCACGTTGGGTGGAGCGAGCCTTGGCGGTGGCCCCCGACTCGACCCGGCCTCGCGCGGCTGCTCTGATCGGCCTGACCGGGCTGGACAGCCGGCAGGGCCGCGGCGACCGGCATCGGGCGCTCGGCGCGGAGGCCCTGGCAATCATGCGGGAGATCGGCAACCCCGACGAGGTGGCGATGGCCCGGCTCATTGAGACCTCGCTCGCCTGGAGCACTTTCGACTTGGACGAGGCCGAACAGCTGGCAGCCGACGTGCACACCGAGGCATTCGAGGTTGGCAGACCCGAACATTGCGCTGCCAGCAGTTGGCTGCTCGGCCAGTGCGCGTTGTCCCGGGAGGACGGACCACTCGCCGCCCGTCACCTAAACACCTGCCTGAGCGAACTCGCACAGTCTGAGACCAGCACCCCACCCTTCCTGCCGGTGATCACTCCCAGCCTGCAACTGATCCCGATCGCCGGTCGGTTGGTCCCCTGCGTCGAGGAGACCCTGCTGTTGGGCCGTCGGGTTGGCGTTATCCAAGCCAAAGGCTACGTGCTGTCCGCGATCGGCTACGCGGCCAGGCTTTCGCGAGACACGCCGTCTGCGATATCCGTCATCACGGATGCAGCCGAACATTTCGCCGAGTTAGGAGATGACCTGGCGAGGGCGCAAACACTTCACCAACTTGGCTGCATTCTGCGCGACTGTGGCGACCACAGCGCGGCCGATGAGGCTCTTTCCTTGGCGCGGGAGCTTCGGCTCGGCTTGGGCGACCGACGCGGCGAGCTGCTGACCGAGATTAATATCGCCCTGCTCCGCGCCATGGGTGGTGATATCGACCGCGGCCTGACGGACGCTCGGCGTTGCCTTTCAGGGTTCGAGTCCGCGGGAGATCAGGTGGGGATGGGCGCCACGCTGACCATTCTCGGCGCCGCCGAACTGATCTCCGGGGAGGTCCGGGCAGCGCGGGAAATGTACAGGCAGGCAGCGGAARAGGTCGCCCCATGGCGGCGACACACGGGCTGGCAACGGTTGATGGTGGCAGAGCTTTCCAACGAGCTCGGCGACCCGCATCGGGCGGCCCGCGAAATTGACAGGGCTGGGGCGATTTTCGACCGAACGAGATGCCTCATCGCCGGTCAGCGGCTGGCCGCCCTGCGTAGGCGGGACTCGGATGATGATGTTGAGACGGCGTTGAGTGCTCGTTGAGTACGGTTCACTAGCGTGATTCCTGGATCTGACAAATGGATCTGACAAACAAACAGCAATCAGGAGGAACGCATCGTGACAACGACGCAGACTAGGCCGACCCGCATCGGAGAGGCCACCATCGCCGAGTTCGCCGCCGGGCTGCGCGGCACGGTCGTCCGGCCAGGGGACGCTGACTACGACCACGAACGACGCATCTGGAACGGGGCCCACGACCGGCGCCCGACGCTCATCGCACGCTGTGCGGGTGTGGCAGATGTGATCCGCACGGTCGATCTCGCGCGCAGCGAGGGGTTGCCGTTGTCGGTTCGCGGCGGTGGCCATTCGATCCCCGGGTTTTCCACCGTCGACGACGGTATCGTGCTGGACCTTTCGCTGATGAAGGGGGTCCAGGTGAACCCTGCCCGCCGCCGCGTGGCGGCACAGGCAGGGTGTACCTGGAAGGACGTGGATGCAGAGACCCAGCAATTCGGGCTAGCGGTGACCGGTGGCCTGGTGTCCTCGACCGGCATCGCCGGCTTCACCACCGGCGGCGGCATCGGCTGGCTCGTGCGCAAGCACGGGCTGGCCAGCGACAACCTGGTCGGGGCCGACGTCGTCACTGCTGACGGGCAGTTTATTCACGCCAGTGCCGATGAGCACCCCGATTTGTTCTGGGGGCTGCGCGGCGGCGGCGGCAATTTCGGTGTGGTGACGTCCTTCGAGTATCAATTGCACGAAGTGGGGCCCATCGTCCTTTCCGGCCTGGTTTTCTACCCCGCAGAAGAGGCGGAGCAGGTGTTGCGCGGCTATCGGGCGGCCTGCGCGGCGGCCCCCGATGAGCTGACCACGCTGGTCAACATGACCATGGCGCCACCGGTCCCGTTCCTGCCTGAATCAGTGCACGGCAAGCCAGTCATCGCTGTGGGAGGGTGCTGGTCCGGCGATCTCGATGCCGGCGAGGCCGCCACCGCGCCCTTCCGGTCATTGGGCACGGTCATCGCCGATGTGTTCGCGGCCAACCCGTACGCGGGGTGGCAGCAGGCGCTCGATCCGCTGTACCCGCGGGGCGTGCACAACTATTTCCGCTCGGCATTTCTGCGCGCTGCCGACGACGCGTCCGTGCGCGTGCTGCTGGACTCGTTTGCGGCATTGCCCAGCGCCATGACGCAGATTCACCTGCACCACCTTGGCGGCGCAGTCGGCCGGGTTCCGGCCGAAGCCACGGCCTTCGCACTCCGCGACCAGGAATTCATCGTCAATGTTGTTGCGCGCACGCCGACGGCGGAAGGCTTCGCGGACGTCGTCGAATGGGCCCGGGGCGTGACGTCCGCGCTCGGTCCGGATGTGACGGCCTACGTGAATTTCACAGGTGAAGCGAATACGGCGCTCGTCCGGGCTTCGTACCCGGCGGAAACTTACCGGCGGCTCGTGGAACTGAAAAACGAATACGACCCCACCAATCTATTCCGGTTGAACCAGAACATCGCCCCCACGGTGTGACAGCACTGCCTGCGTGAGGAGTGGATGATCGAGCGAGGATCGGGAAGCAACCTGACAGCCGGCGCCAGAGGCACCTCGATCCCCCGGCAACTGACCGGCAACGCCGGTCAGTTGCCGGGGTGTTGCGACCGCTCAATTTCTCAATCATCAAAAGGGTACCAATTTCACCAACATTGACGCCGCGGATGGGCCCGCTGCACCCAGCAAACCCCCAAACCTGAAGTTGCGTGACTTGAGGCAGGAAGATCGCCGGGTTTCCGGAGGGGTCTTCCTGCCCGTCTCGTGGGAAGCAGGCAAGGTGCGAGCCACAAGGCAGCAACGGCAGGAAACKCACTCCGGTGTGGACAACGTGCACACCCCTCTTGGCCGGACAAACGGGAACGAGCCCTCCCCCCAAGAGCGCGTTGGGCCAGGGCGGGATTGCAGACGCCCAGGATGAGGTAATAGCCCAAGGCCTGTCCGTTCTCCTCCCCGAGCTTGGTCTCGAAG
>NZ_JBFTZL010000161.1:0-8305 GCF_056406825.1 Arthrobacter sp. P1_A5
GGCGTGAGCGGCCACGGCTTCTTGCTGGCGGCGTATGTGCCGGGCTCGTCCCTGGTCCACCGCGCGCCGCTGTGGCTGAAGTTCCTGCTGGTCGTGGGGTGCGGGATGACGTCGTTCCTGATCGCCGACTGGGCCGTGTCCGCCGCCATGCTGGTGCTGCTCTGCGGACTGTTCCTGCTCAGCGGGGCCGGCTCGGCCCGGCTGTTCCGCGCGGTGCGTCCGGTCCTTCCGGTGCTCGTGGCGATCGGGCTTTTCCAGTGGTGGCAGCTGGGCGCACCGACCGCCGCCCGGATCGTCCTAAACGTCCTGGTCTGCGTCGTCGCGGCGTCAATCTTGACCGCCACCACTCCTGTGCAGGCACTCCTGGACGGCGTGGCGTCGCTTGCGCGGCCGTTCCGGCGCTTCGGTGCGGACCCGGAGCGCTTCGCCCTGACCATCGCCATCATGCTCCGCAGCATCCCGTTCGTTGCCGGGGCCTACACGGACGTGCGCGACTCGGCCCGGGCGCGCGGACTCGAACGAAACCCGCGGGCTTTGGTGTTGCCCGTCTTCATCAGCACGGTGGCCTTTGCCCGGCAGACCGGCGAAGCCCTCGCCGCCCGTGGGCTGGGCGAGCCGGAGGACCCGGAGGATTAGCCCCGGATGGCCGGGCCGGGGCCCCTGTTCAGCTGGTTGGTGGACATGCCCTCCCCTAGCCGCGGCCAGTGGACATATGGCCCCAATGCCCACACGCGGGGCCCAAGAATGGACATGTCCCGCTTAGGTGGCCCGCGGAGTGGCCGCCCGCAGGTTCGGAAAATGGACATGCCCTCCCCTGGCAGTCCGCAGGCCGGCAATTGGCCGCTTCAGTCGCCCCCGACTTAGCGGGCGGCCTCGCGGTTCCTTGTCCTCCCGTAGCCTGTGCGCTTCCTGACGGACACAGTCCGCAGTTGCGCCCGCAGCGTCAAAGTGCTGCTCCGGCTGACCACGATCACCGAGCACAAGCCGGTGAGCAGCACGATGGAGCCGCCGGCGGCCACCGACCAGCGCGCGCCGAATTCAGTGCCGATCCATCCCATCAGGGGCGCCCCGACGGCGGTCCCGCCCTGCAGGACCGCCAGGTACAGCGCCAGCACACGCCCCCGGAACTGCGGTTCCACCGAGAGCTGGATACTCGTATTGCAGCTGTTCAGGAAGGTCATTGATGCAAGGCCAACCGGAACCAGGACGGCTGCGTAGAGCCAAAACGAAGGGGTCACGCTGCCCACGAGCGTGAAAAACCCCAGGCCAAGGGCGCCGCCGAGCAGGAAGCGCAGCCGGGGCCGGGACCTGCGGGCTGCCAGCAACGCGCCAGCCAAAGTCCCCACAGCCATGATGGAGCCCAAGAGCCCGAACTCCCCCGGCCCCATCCCGAATTCTGCGGTGGACATCAGTGCGTTGGTGATGGCGAAATTCATGCCGAATGCTCCCAGGATCCCGACCATGACAAGTATGAGCACCAGATCCGGGCGCCGCCATACGTACCCCAAGCCCTCCGCGACCGGATGCTTGCCATTGCCTGCCGGCACCGCCGCGAACAACCCGGACGGACGTATGCGCCATAGGGAGACGATGACCGCGGCGAAGCTGGCTGCGTTGAGCAGGAAAACGGGTCCCGTGCCCACCCAGGCAATGAGCACACCGGCAATGGCGGGTCCAGTGAGCYGGGCGGTGTTGAACGAGGCGGAGTTGAGCGCCACGGCATTTGAAATGTTGTTCTGCCCCACAAGTTCGGAGACGAAGGCCTGGCGCGCAGGTCCGTCTATTGCGCTGGCCACCCCAAGGCAGAGGGCCGCCACATATACCTGCCACAACTGCGCCGAACCGGTCAGGACCAGGAGCCCGACCAGCAGTCCGCACAGGCCCATGGCCGTCTGCGTCCACTTGAGGATCACGAGTTTGCGGTACCTGTCCGCAAGCACGCCCGCGTACGGGCCAAGGAGCAGCATCGGAAGGAACTGCAGTCCCGTTGTGATGCCGACGGCGGTACCGGAATGGTCGGTCAATACTGTCAGTACCAGCCAGTCCTGCGCCACCCTCTGCATCCATGTGCCGATGTTGGATACCAGGGCCCCGCCCGCCCACATCCGGTAGTTGCGGTTCCCCAGGGCCCGGAACATGACACTCATCTGGCGCTCAACTCCTGCATGATGCGGGCGGCGCGGCTCAGCGTCAGACGGTCCTCGTCACTCAGAGTCGCGACGCGCTGCGCCAGCCACGCTGTCCGCTGGCTGCGGGCCTCATTCAGGACGGCCTCACCGGCCGGAGTAATCCAGACGAGCACCTGACGGCCGTCCTCGGGATGGGCTGACCGCGACACGAAGCCCTGATCGGTCAGCGCGTTGACTATCCGGGTCATCGACGGCGCCTGAACATGCTCCCGCTCGGCCAGCTCGCGAAGGGTTTGGGAGCCGCTGCGAAGATGTGCCAGGACTGTGTACTGTCCCGGCGTAAGAACGTCACCGCTTGCCTCGATGCGGAGCCGGCGCGACGTGCGCATAACGGCGGTCCGAAGCTCGATCGCCAAAATGTCAGGCCGGATGCTGTCTCCTGCGTGACGGGAATCGCGGGTGGTGGTCATAACGCCTCCAAGACCTGCACGGCAGCAATAGTTAGCTGCGCTAATTAGCATTGCTAACTACTATTCTACCGGTCCATCCACGAAATTGCATGGCCGCCGGCGAGCAGGCCCAAGGCCGCCCTGACGGCCCATTTCCCTCGTGGTTCAGTGTGCGGCGGGCAGGCCCGGTGCCGCGCCGGTCCGCACCGTCGCGCTGGGTCACGTCACTGCCGTGGCGTTCGCAGGTKACCCGGTGCCGCCGGTGATGTTCAGCGGTTTGATGCTGACGAAGGCGTCCCAGGTTCCGGCCTTCTTCATGTGTCGGCTGAGGGGTCCCAGTTTCCAGAGTTCGCCGAGCGGCATGCCGAGTTTGGCCAGGAGCTGTTGGTGCATCATGCCGTGGTCGTTGGGCGCCGATAACAGAAAGGGGCTTTCGGGAATGACGGGCAGGCATTCGAGGGCGAAGTTGTCGGCGGCAATCAGCGCGAGGCGGTGGTCCCAGGCCCAGGCGACGAATTCCTGTGATTGGGCGATGCCGGTGGCGCGGCGGCTCTCCCGGGTCTGTTGCTTGTCTGCCATGGCCAGGGCCAGGAACCATTCACACCATCCGGTGTGGAGCATGAGGATGTCGCCGGGCTGGATGGTGAGGGATTGGGCCTGGATGGCTGCCTGGATCAGGTCAAGCCCGAGGGGCTCACCTGCTGCGTGGTCAATGGGAGTGCCTTCGCCGGTGCAGTAGCCGTCGAGGTCGACGAGCACTCCCCTGCCGACGATGGGTTTGTCAGCCCATTCCTGGATGCCGAGGTCCGGGGTGCCTTCCGTAATCCGGTCATCGGGGGTGCCGTTGTAGAAGCCGATGTCGTCTGCCCGGCGGTGCCGGAGCCCGTCGACCTGCGTGGATCCCTGGAGGTAATACCCGTCCAGGTAGTCGTCCCGGTGGGCCGGGTGGGAGGAGTAGATTGTGTGACGAGGGGCGCTGCGCTTGAGTGACATTCCGGGATCGAAGGCATCGGCCGGGTAGTCCAGGCCGAAGACCACGCCGGTCCTGATGCAGTTCCTGGCCTCCAGGGTCGTGTCCTGCGTGATGAAGGACGGCGTTCCGCGGTCAGGTTGGGGAAACAGCCCCCACGACGTCCCGGATAGCGCGCCCTGCCGTTCGAGAAGTTCGGCGAAGGACGGGTAGGTTCCGGATTCCCTGGTGTCGGTCATCGCGTCGCTGCCTTCTGGGGAGTCTGTTCTTTGTTCTCGTAGCGCTTGTAGTTGAGGAAGAACCCGGCGATCGCACAGATCGATGCCGCAAGGCACATCGGGGGTTTGACGGATTCGTTGAAGAATACGAGCCATTCGCTCTGGCCGGCGGCAAGGGCGATGGCCTGGCCCGTCACGAACAGGACTCCGCCGGCGAGGAGGGCGGCGAGGCTCAGGGCGAAGATGACTTCGATGGCTCGTCTGATCTTGTGCATGTCGCGGTTCCTTTAGATCGGCAGGATGCCGAGGATGATGAGCACGCCGATGCCCAGCAGGGGCAGGGCGTAGTGGGTGAGCAGTCGGGCGAAGGTTTTGATCGGGTCCACGTCCGCGATACCGCAGGCGACATACAGCGGCGCGCCTCCGGGGGGAACGGCGGCTTCGCAGGATGAGAAGACGAGCACGGCGACGGCGGCGGTGGTCGCCGGAACACCGGCGCTAACGAGTGTGGCGACACCGACGGTTCCGACGGCGGCCATGGTGGCCGTGGCGGAGAGGGGCGCGGCGACGGCGATGACGATCAACCCGATGAGGATGGCGAGGAGCCACAGGGGCAGGTTCATCCGGTTGAGCAGTGCCGTCATTTGCTGGGGCAGGCCGGTGGCGGCGAGGGCGTTGGCGCCGGCGAAGGCAAAGACGACAGTGATGCCGACGATCCCGAACCTCGGGGCGGACTCCTGCAGCAGGCTCCACCAGCCCCGGCCGCTGCGTGGGAGGTTTTTTCGGCCGAGGACGGCGCCGGTGATGATCAGGACCACCGGGATCCAGACGATGACGCTCAGGGACTTGGTGATGTCTCCGCCGGTCCAGTCCGACAGTGCGGTGGCGATGAAGGCGGAGGTGATGATCAGTGGGATGGCCACCACGACGAACAAAAGCAGGGTGGCCCAGCCGCGGCCGAACGCCGCCCGGACCGGCAACCGGTGCGCGGCATCCAAGGGTGTCATCCCGCTCTTGCGGATCAGCAGCCAGGTGACGATCAGCCGGTGCAGGAAGCACCACAGCCCGCCGATGAACAACGGAAGCACGAGTTCATTGACGTTCAGCAGGGGCCCGACTGTGGCGGAGCCGACCAGGACGAACATCGAGGCGCTGAACGGGAAAGTGATGCCCATTCCGGCGTTTCCCGCCACGAGGGTCGCGGCCGCGGGCTTGTCGAGCCGGGACTTTTCCATCCACGGGATGGTCACGGAACCCACGGTCGCGGCGATCGCCGCCTGGTTGTGGACCACACCGCCGAGGCCTGCCGACGCCACGGTGGACACCCAGGCGGGGCCTCCCTTGCTACCGCCGATCAGTGAGTTCAACAGGTCGATGAGCCGGTCCAGCACTCCGGTCTTGTCCAGCAGGTACCCCATGAAGACGAACGCCATGGTGGCGTAGACGATTTCATCAGTCACCGCCGTGTAAAGGGAGGACCAGCCGATCTGCGCCGCTGTGACCCCCGTGAAAGGCAGGACGACCAGGAATCCGAGGATCATGGCCTCTCCAACGCTGCGCTTGAGAAGGGTCGTCCACAGCAGGATGACGGCCAGATAGGCTGCCAGGGCCCAGATGCCGATCATGCTGCTGCTCCTGACGTGGTAGTGCTGGTTTGCGGATGGTTCATCATTGATTCCTGTAAACGATTCTGCCTGAGGTCGGGGTCAGCGCAAGGCCGGCGCCGCCTGTGCTGATTTCTCGGCGATGCGCGTAAGTGCCGCAGCGGAGGCTGTGGTCATTTCGGCGGGGACTCCGAGGTCGGTGAGGTAGCCGGCAGTGTCCTGCATCTCCTTGGAACGGCGCAGGGCGTGCTTGGCGGTGCCGGTGAGGAACCTGTCGATGACGGCCTGGCCGTCCCCCGCCAGTTGCCTGGCGATCTGACTCCTGATCCAATCTTCCAGTCCCGCGGCCCGTCCCGCCGTGACGGCTTCGACCACCACGGAGGCCAGGCCTTTCATCAAGACGCTGCGGAGCAGTTTGTGGGCCATCGCGGCCCCGGGCTCGCCGTCGGCGATTTCGACCTCGGCACCGAGCGGCGCCAGAAGATCGGCAACGGCCCGGGACCCCGGGCCACTGACCATCAGCGGGGTCTTCTCGCCCAGCGCGGCTACGGGCCCGAGGATGGCGACGTCAACGAAGAGTGCCGGACTGGGCAACTGCCCAAGTTCCCGCATGACGTGCGGTGAGGACGAGGTGAAGTCGGCATAGCAGCTGCCCTCCGGCAAGACGGGCAGGCATTCCTGGGCCACATTGCGGGCTGCGGCTGCTCCGGTGAGGACCAGGACAACGTCTGCGCCAAGGCACGCCTCGGCCGCGGTTGCTGCCCTGGTGACGCCGGCCGGGGTGGATGGTGCGACGGGATCAAATCCTGTGACGCTGTGGCCTGCCGCAATGAGTGCAGTCGCGTAGGTGGCTCCGGCTTCGCCGAGGCCGATGATGGTGCACGCGGTCATAGTTTTCTGTCTTTCTTGCTTTAGTGTCGGTCGGCGATGATGGCGGCCCGGCGGGTGGTTTCGTCGTCGAAGACTGCTTCGGCGGCTTCGGCGACAGCAATTGCCTGTTCCCTGGGGATGACGACGACGCCGTCGGAGTCGCCGAYGATGATGTCSCCGGGCAGGACGGGGATCCCGCCGAAGGAGATGGGCGTGCCGAGACGGGAGGGCCCGTTCTTGTAAGGTCCGGCCGGGGTGATGGCGCGGGCAAAGACGGGCATGCCGATCTCGCGGAGGGCTTCGGCGTCGCGGGCTGCCCCGTCCAGGGCGAAGCCGGCGAGGCCAAGATTGATGGCCCGTTCGCCGATGAGCTCGCCCAACAGTGCCCGGGATTCGTCTCCGCCGCCGGAGACGACGATCACGTCCCCGGCGCGGGCGAGCTGCAGTGCGCGGTGGATGCCCTGGTTGTCCCCGGGGCGTGTCCAGACGGTGAAGGCTGGTCCGGCGAGGCGGGCGCCGGGCCAGATTGCCTGAATGGCTGAGTCCGCGATTCCGAGGCGGTCCATGGCGTCGCCGATGTTGGCGGCGGGAAGTTTGGCAAGGCGGCCTATCAGGTCCCGGTCGGGGCGGACGAAGTTTGCGTCGATGTCCTCAAGGACTGGAGTTGTCATGGTGGATTCTTCCGTGGGTGGCGGCTGGTGGTTGGACTAGTCTTTTTTCTGGACCAGCGGGAGGACCTTCTTGAAGTCCTCTTCCTGTCCGGCCCAGAACTTCTCGTAGTCGGTGCCGGAGAGGTAGCTGGTCTGCAGGCCCAGGGCGCTCATCTTTTCCTTGACGGCAGGATCCTCGATGGCCTTTTGGAGGGCGGCTTCGAGCTTCTTGGCGACGGCGTCCGGCAGCCCGGCCGGTGCGGAGTAACCGCGGACGGTGCCGGCTTCCACCTCGTAGCCGGATTCCTGGAAGGTGGGAACGTCCGGCAGCGAGGGTGAGCGTTCGGCGGTCATGATGCCCAGGACCCGGGCCTTGCCCTGCTTGGTCAGGTCGGTCACGTCACTGACGTTGGCAACGAGGACGTCCACGTGCCGGCCAAGGAACGCGGTGGTGGCCTGGGAGGCGCCTTCGGAGAAGTGCACGGGGGCGAATTCGGAGCCGGTGGTTTCCTGGATCTGGGCCAGGGCGAAGTGTTCGCCGGTCTGCAGTCCGGTGGTGCTGGCGGTCATGGATTTCGGGTTTGCCTTGGCGGCGTCGAGGAGTTCCTTCAGCGTCTTGTACGGGCTGTCCGGCTGGACGGCAATGACGGCGGGGTCGATGACCTGCCGGCCGAGGGGCTGGAAGCTGGCGCGGGTGTATTTGGCGCCGCGGGCCGGGTCCAACGGTGAAACGACCACTGACGGCGAGCCGGTCGCGCCGATGGTGTACCCGTCGGGCTTGGCGCTGGTCAGTGCCGTGTAGCCGATCTGTCCGCCGGCGCCGGGCTTGTTGATGACCTCGACGTTGGTGCCGAGTTCCTTCTCCAGGATCGGCTGAACGAGGCGGGCTGCGGTGTCCACGGCTCCGCCGGAGGAGAAGGCGACAATCAGGTCGATGGACTTGCCCTTCTTGGGGAAGTCCTCCCCTGAGGTGTTGGAGGCGCTGGCGTTGGCGCCGCAGCCGGTGAGGGCGATGAGTGCTGCTGCTGCGAAGGCTGCGGTGATTTTATTGCGTGACAAGGGTCTTCTCCTTTGAAGAAATGCGTTGGTGGCTGTTGGGTGTTTGGACGGTGGATTAGGAGGGTCAGGCTTCGGGGTCCTCGGTGAGTGCCTTGGGTTTGCGGAACTTGAGCAGCGGGCTGCAGATGATCAGCACGCCAAGGCCGATCAGCACCGCGGAGATGGGGCGGTTGACGAACACGCTGAAGTCACCTTGGGAGATTTCCAGGGATTCGCGGAGTGATCGCTCCATCAGCGGGCCCAGCACCAGTGTGAGGACCATCGGTGCCAACGGGATGTCCAGGTTCCGCAGGGCCAGGCCGAGGAGACCGAACCCGATCATGACGAAGACGTCGAACACGCTGAAGTTGATGGTG
>NZ_JBFTZL010000162.1:0-8304 GCF_056406825.1 Arthrobacter sp. P1_A5
TTGTAGTCCGGGCCGGGATTGAAGAATCCGGTGCAGGAAACCGTGATCAGGTGGGTGATGTCCCGCGCCTCGACGCCCGGGCAGGCATCGAGGGCTTTTTGGGCTGCTTCAATGAAAAGCTTGGTCGCTTCCGTGGCGAAGATGCCGTTCCGGGTTTTGGTGCTGGGGCTGAGCACCAAGCCGGTGGCGGGGTCGAAGAACTGGGGGTTTTCCGCCTGGCTGTCCGCGGTGAGTTCCTCCACCGCCGTGTGCCGGGTGTCGATGGCTGCGGAGTCAAAGCACGTGTTGACGAGCCGGGATCCGAGCCGGGTGAGGCCCGGCTGGGCGGCGAACACGGCCCTGGCCTCGGGCTGGACCAGGATGGTTGGCGGGACTGCAGTTTCCAGAGACCTCAGGTAGACCGTCATGGTTCATTCTCAGCGAGCCTGCCGCCAAAGACAATGGAACGGCCGGAGATTCAGGAACACCTTCGGGCTGGACAACTCCGGCACGACGTAGCACGATCGCACTTGTGACCAGCAAACCCGACCGGGCGCAGCGCTTGCGCGACCTCGCGCTGTTACGCCGCGTCCGCGACCGAATGGACCGGGAATACGCACAGCCGCTGGATGTCGAGGCCCTCGCCCGCGGCGCCCACATGTCCGCCGGGCACCTCAGCCGCGAGTTCCGCCTGGCGTACGGCGAGTCGCCGTACAGCTATCTCATGACACGGCGCATAGAACGCGCGATGGCCCTGCTGCGCCGCGGCGACCTGAGCGTCACCGAGGTCTGCTTTACGGTCGGCTGCTCGTCGCTGGGCACCTTCAGCACCCGCTTCAACGAACTGGTTGGCGTGCCGCCCAGCGTCTATCGGCGCGAGGCTGCGAGGGCGACCGCGGGGATGCCCTCGTGCGTCGCGAAACAGGTCACCAGACCGGTCAGGAATCGAGAAGTCCCGGCCCCCGAACCGCAACTAGCATGAAGTCCATGGACATCAACATTCACGCGAGTTTCCTCCCACACAACGATCCCGACGCCGCTTTGGCCTTCTACCGGGACACCCTCGGCTTCGAGGTCCGCAACGACGTCGGCTACGGCGGGATGCGCTGGATCACGGTCGGCCCGGCCGGCCAGCCGGACACATCCATCGTGCTGGAACCGCCGGCCGCCGATCCCGGCGTCACCGACGAAGAGCGYGGCACCATCGACGAGATGATGGCCAAGGGCACCTATGCGCGCATCCTCCTGGCCACCAAGGACGTCGACGCCACCTTCGAGCGGCTGCAGGCCAGCGGCGCCGAGGTGGTCCAGGAACCGACAGAGCAGGCCTACGGGGTGCGCGACTGCGCCTTCCGCGATCCCGCGGGCAACCTGATCCGCATCCAGCAGCCGATCTAAGGTGGCCGCCGGCCACCGCCGGACCAGCCGCCAGCTGGTTAGATAGAGCCAGTCGACGACGACGGGGACGCGTGGGGCTGCCCCGCCCAACAGATGGAGACACGATGAGCATTGCCACGAGCACGGACACGCAGCCGCCCGAGCTGCATGAAGCGGACAGCCACGACCTGATCCGCGTGCAGGGCGCACGGGAGAACAACCTCAAGGACATCAGCGTCGAGATCCCGAAGCGCCGCTTGACGGTGTTCACCGGCGTGTCCGGCTCGGGCAAGAGCTCGCTGGTGTTCGCCACCATCGCCGCCGAGTCGCAGCGGATGATCAACGAGACCTACAGTGCGTTTGTGCAGGGCTTCATGCCCAACCTGGCACGGCCCGAGGTGGACCTCCTCGAGGGGCTGACGACGGCGATCATCGTTGACCAGGAGCGGATGGGCGCCAACCCCCGATCCACCGTCGGCACCGCCACCGACGCGAACGCCATGCTCCGGATCCTCTTCAGCCGCCTGGGCATGCCCCGCATCGGGCCACCGACTGCCTTTTCCTTCAACGTCCCGACGCGCAAGGCGAGCGGGGTGATGAGTACCGAGAAAGCCGGCGGCCGGGTCGAGCGGAGCGTGGTGCGCGATGTGGTCTACCTTGGCGGCATGTGCGCACGCTGCGAGGGGATGGGCGCGGTTTCGGACTTCGACCTCACCGCGTTGTACGACGACAGCAAGTCGCTCAGCGAGGGTGCCCTGACGATCCCCGGCTACAGCATGGACGGCTGGTACGGCCGGATCTTCAGCGGCGCCGGCTTCGACATGGACAAGCCGATCGCGAAGTTCACCAAGAAGGAAATGCACGACCTCCTCTACAAGGAGCCCACCAAGATCAAGGTCGAGGGCATCAACCTGACCTACGAGGGCGTGATCCCGAAGATCCAAAAGTCGATGCTCTCCAAGGACGTCGACGCCATGCAACCGCACATCCGGGCCTTCGTGGAACGCGCCATCACGTTCCAGACCTGCCCCGAGTGCGACGGCACCCGGCTGAGCCCGGAGGCCAGGTCCGCGAAGATCCAGGGCAAGAACATCGCGGACCTCTGCGAGATGCAGATCAGCGACCTCGCCGCATGGATCCGCGAGCTTGACGCCCCTTCCGTCGCACCCCTGCTGAAAGGCCTGCAGCACCTGCTCGACTCGTTCGCCGAAATCGGGCTGGGTTACCTCTCGCTGGACCGGCCGGCGGGCACCCTGTCCGGCGGCGAGGCCCAGCGCACCAAAATGATCCGGCACCTGGGCTCGTCCCTCACAGACATCACCTACGTCTTTGACGAGCCGACGATCGGCCTGCACCCGCATGACATCGAACGGATGAACCAGCTGCTGCTGCAGCTGCGGGACAAGGGCAACACCGTGCTCGTCGTCGAGCACAAGCCGGAGACCATCGCCATCGCCGACCACGTCATTGACCTTGGCCCCGGCGCGGGTACCGCGGGCGGCAGCGTGTGCTTCGAGGGAACCGTGGGAGGCCTGCGGGGGAGCGACACCATCACCGGGCGGCACCTCGACGACCGGGCCAGGTTGAAGGACTCCGTGCGCACCCCGTCCGGCACGCTCGAGGTGCGGGGCGCCTCGACGCACAACCTCAAGGATGTGGACGTCGACGTCCCGCTCGGCGTGCTCTGCGTCGTCACGGGTGTTGCAGGTTCGGGCAAGAGCTCGCTGATCCACGGTTCGGTGGACGGCCGGGACGGTGTGGTGGTGATCGACCAGGGCGCCATCAAGGGTTCGCGGCGCAGCAACCCTGCGACGTACACGGGCCTCCTCGAGCCGATCCGCAAGGCATTCGCGAAGGCCAACGGCGTGAAGCCGGCGCTGTTCAGCTCCAATTCGGAGGGTGCATGCCCCACCTGCAACGGCGCGGGTGTCATCTTCACCGAGCTCGGTGTCATGGCCACCGTCGAATCCACGTGCGAGGACTGCGAGGGACGGCGGTTCCAGGCAGCAGTTCTGGAGTACACGTTGGGTGGCCGGAATATTTCCGAGGTGCTGGCCATGTCTATGACCGAGGCCGAGGTGTTCTTCAGCGAAGGGGAGGCCCGCACCCCGGCGGCCCACAAGATCCTCGACCGGCTCGTCGACGTCGGGCTCGGCTACCTCACCTTGGGCCAGCCGCTCACCACGCTGTCCGGTGGCGAGCGGCAGCGCGTCAAGCTCGCCACCCAGATGGCGGAGAAGGGTGACGTCTACGTCCTCGACGAGCCCACCACCGGCCTGCATCTCGCCGACGTCCAGAACCTGTTGGGACTCCTGGACCGGCTCGTCGACTCCGGCAAATCGGTCATCGTCATCGAGCACCACCAGGCGGTCATGGCGCACGCCGACTGGATCATCGACCTTGGTCCCGGCGCCGGGCACGACGGCGGCCGGATCGTTTTCGAGGGCACGCCCGGCAGCCTTGTGGCCGCCCGCTCCACCCTCACCGGCGAGCACCTGGCGGCCTACGTCGGTTCAGTGGCTGAAAACGGCATCAAGTGAACGAATGCGGTGAATCGGGGGACTAATCTGGGGGCGTGGCAAGCATTCGAGACGCTCAAAAGCAGATGACCCGCCGGCTTTTCCTCGACAAGGGGCTGGAGCTTTTCGAGGAGAAAGGGTTCGCCGCCACCACGGTGGATGACATTTCCGCTGCCGTGGGCACCACCAGGGCAACCTTCTATTCGCATTTTCCGTCCAAAGCCCAGCTCATGCGCTCGCTCGTCGAGCGGTCCAACGAGATGCTGACGGAGGCCGATGTCCCGCCGCTGCATTCGGTGGTGGAGTCCGGGGACCGTGAGCTGATCAGGGTCTGGCTGGCCCGGAAATTTGACCAGTGGGCCGACATCCGCCCCTATGTGGTGGCGGCTCACCAGGCCGCGGCCAGCGAACCGGACATCCAGGCGGCTTTGGACCAGTGGTTCGACACGGCGATCGATGACATGCAGGCGATCACGCCGGCAACTGCCCGACGGGCATCATCGACAGAATCGAATTCCTTGAGCTGCGGAGCGGCTGAGGATTGCGTAGTTGTGGACCGCTGGGTAGCCGAGGATTGCGGGTTGGCCGCGCAGCCTGTGAGACACATAATCACACCGATTACTGCGATGGCTACCGTGCCCCTGCGTCTGCCTTCGTCCGTCATTGATACCCCCTCCCCCCGGAGGTTAGTTCAGCCATCCTTGCATACGACCGTCGTTGCGCACAGGAAACGAACGGACCTGAAAGAGCTGCACGCAGAAGTCCCCGTCCCAAATGGGACGGGGACTTCTTCGAAGAGCCAACCGATCGTTGGCCGCTAAAGTAGAACTCGCATACTTACGAGTCCAACTTTCGGGGACCAGGTCACCGAGGGGGCCTTCCGCTTTTACGCCCGTCTAGCCAGTGCTCAAATCCACTTCGGGGCGGCTGGAACCGTCCCGTCTTTCGCTTCAGTGCCGGGCCCGGTAGCTGTGACGCCGCCATTGCCGCGGCCGGCGGCCCATTCGACGACGGCGGCCAGCGGTCCGGAGACCACGGTGGGGGTCGCCGACGCCGTGTCCCCGAACGTGAGCTCGCGGTCGGGGACCTTAACCACGAGGCCTTTGTCGGTGCCGCGGGTGTGCCAGGCGCCGGTGATGTCCGCCAGCAGCCGTTCCAGCACCGGTGCCGGGATGTCTGCGAAGCTCGCGCCGTTGGCGAGGTCGACGGCGTGCATCCAGACTTCGCGGCTGCGCATCCACACCGTTTCCGTGGCGGGCACTTCCCGGCCCTGGATGGTGCGGACTTTGTGGTGCCAGGCGTCCCCGGGCAGGTCGCGCCATTCGACGTTCAGGTGCACGGCCGAGTGGTCGAAGAGGTGCCGGAGCGCGATCGGGCTCAGCGTGGCGCCGAAGTCGATCTCGTGGTCCCGGACCGCAGTGGAGGCGTACATAGGGGTCTCCACTCCGGTGGCCGCCCACTCGATGAGCCGGGCGATCGCCCGGGCGTTGTAGCCGATGTGCGCCGTGATGTGGCGGCGGGTCCAGCCCGGCAGCAGCGAATCGCCGTCGAGCTCCGAGTCACTGAGTTCATTGAGCTTGCGGGCGAAGAACGCCGTGCCGCGCCGGGCCTGCAGCAGCGCCGCGAGCAGTTCCGGGTCCGTCGTCTGGTCCTGGCGGGCAACCATCAGGCTTCCTTGATGACGCGGTTCTTCAGCTGGCCCAGTCCCTCGATGGTGGTGACCAGGACCTGGCCTTCCTGCAGGTAGCGCTTCGGGTCCTGGGCGTGGCCCACCCCGCCCGGGGTGCCGGTCGCGATCACGTCGCCCGGGTTCAGCGTGATGATCGTGGAAATGTAGGAGACCAGGAACTCCGGGGTGAACACGAGATCCCCGGTCGGGGTGCTCTGCTGGACTTCGCCGTCGACCGCGGAGGTCATCAGCGGGCCGGCGGTGAACTCATCCTTGGTGACCAGGGCCGGGCCGAACGGGGTGGACTTCTCCCAGGTCTTGCCCTGCAGCCACTGGATGGTGCGGAACTGGTAGTCGCGCATGGACACATCGTTCAGGACGGCGTAGCCGGCGATGTGGTCCGCGGCGTTGGCTTCGCTGATCCGGCGGCCTTTTTTGCCGATCACGACGGCGAGTTCGGCTTCCCAGTCGACGGCGTCGGATTCCTGCGGCAGGGCCAGGTCATCGTTGGGGCCGATCAGTGATTCCTGGTACTTGGCGAACAGGGTGGGGAACTCGGGGACTTCCCGGCCCATTTCCTTGATGTGGTTGCGGTAGTTGTGGCCCACGCAGATGATCTTGCCGGGGGAGGGGACCACGGCGTCCAGGTCGGCGCCCTCGGCCGGGTACGTGGCGCCGTTCGCCGCCTTCGCCGTCGCTTCCCAGCCCTGGGTGCGGAGCAGTTCTCCGACGTCGGCGAAGCCGTCGATCTCGGTCAGGGTGTCGCCGTCCTGGCGGACGGCCTTAGTTACTGTCTTGTCTCCAACAGAGGTGCGGAGGGTGAGGAGTCTCATTACTTGTTGCGTCCTTCGATGTAGGTGCGGTTGAAGTTCAGCCGTTCAAAAATGGGGGCGTCACTGAAGCGGAACAGATCAAACTGGGTTCCGGCCTGCAGCGACCATTCCTGCCACGACGGGACCACGAAGAGGTCGCCCTTGGCGAGGGTCCTGGTTTCGCCGTTGAGGACCACGGAGCCGGAGCCTTCGAAGACCTGCCAGACGCTGGAACCGACCTCGCGGACGGCCTCGGTGCTGGCCCCGCCGCGCAGGCGGTGGAATTCGGCCCGGATGGTCGGCATCACGTCCCCGCCGGTGGTGGGGTTGGTGTAGCGGACGGCGGCGTGGCCCTGGGACACAGTGGCCGGGTGGCCCTCGTCCTCGAGCAGCAGCTGCTCGGACAGGGCACGGTCCGTATGTTCCCAGCGGTAGGCCGCAATGGGGGAGCTCGTGGTGTCATCCAGGCCCGACAGCGGGCGCAGGCCCGGGTGCGCCCAGAGCCGCTCGGAGCGGGAGATGTCCGGGGTCGCCTCGTCGGTGACGCGCTCGGTGCCGAATTCGAAGAAGCCGGCGTCAGCGTAGTGCACGAACGGGATATCCAGGCCGTCGATCCAGGCCATCGGCTCATCGGTGTCGTTGTGGTGCCCGTGGAAGTTCCACCCCGGGGTCAGTAGGAAATCGCCGCGGGACATCCGCACCGGGTCCCCGTTCACCACAGTCCAGACCCCTTCGCCCTCGACGACGAAGCGGAACGCGTTCTGCGAGTGCCGGTGCTCCGGAGCCGTTTCCCGGGCGCCGAGGTACTGGATGGCCGCCCACAGCGTGGGGGTGGCGTATGGCGTCCCGGCCAGGCCTGGATTGGCCAGGGCAATGGCCCGGCGTTCCCCGCCCCGGCCCACCGGGACCAGATCGCCGGCACGGGCAGCCAGCGGGTACAGGTCGCTCCACCGCCAGACGTGGGGGACCGCCTTGGGGGTCGGGACCATCGGCATGAGGTCTGCGATCTCGGTCCACAGCGGGATCAGGTTTTCGCGGTCAAAATCCCGGTACAGCTCCTTGAGCTGGGCAGCTTCTTCGGGCGTCGGCTCCGGAGCAGTGTGCCCCGCGGCCACTGATTCGTGAGTCGTGTTCTCGGCGCTGATGGACACGTGGGCCTCCTCGGTAGGTCAGAACAGTTCTTTGGCGTAGTTCGACTCTACGGATGCCGGTGTGTGACCCCCAACATATTCTGCTGGTCAGAATTCCCGGAACCGGGCGGCCGCGGTGCTCAGTCCGGCTCGGCCGGGTTGGCCGCGATATCGATCTCCAGCTGCCGGCAGGTTTCCCGCAGGGCGGGGACCAGTCCGGCGTCAAACACGCGGCGGAAGCGGGTCGCCGGAGTGGCGACGCTGAGTGCGCCGACCACGTGCCCGTGCCGGTTGTGAAGGGCCATCCCGAGCGCGCTCACGCCCTCTTCCGTGCCTTCGAAATTGGCCGCGAATCCGTTGCTGCGGACGGAGTCAAGCTCGCGCAGGAACGCCGGGTACTCCGCGGCCGCAATGGTGTCCCCGCCAATCTCGGCATTGTTGCTGCGAAAGAGCTGGTCGATCATCGGCTGTTCCAGTTCGGCGAGCATGGCCTTGCCTCCCGACGTTTTGTTGGCGGCCATCACCGTCCCCTGCCGGTCACCAACCCGCAGCACATTGCTCCCTTCCACCGTCGCCAGGAAGCGCACTTTCGTCCCCACCCGCACCATGAGGTTCACCGTCTCGTTGAGCCGTGCAGAGAGAAGCTCCATGTGCGGCTGGGCCAGTGACCGGAGCAGCCGGGTCCAGCTCAGGCCGGCCGGCCCGACGCCCATTGCCGGGCCGGGGACATAGCGGCGGTTTTCATCCTGCACGGCGAAACCCCGGTAGACCAGCATCGCCAGCAGGCGGTGGGCGGTGGAGGGCGCCACGCCCAGCTC
>NZ_JBFTZL010000163.1:0-8235 GCF_056406825.1 Arthrobacter sp. P1_A5
CGCTGAGTGCTCCCACCACCAGGACGCCCACAAGCTCCACCAGGACTGCCGCCACCGAGACCTTGAACGCGGTGCGCCCCGGCTTCGCCAGCGACACGGTGGCCACGACGTAGACGGCGGCGGCGAACGCGGACAGCATGTACGCCAGCGGCGCCTCAGAAAACTTCGTGAGAATCTGGTAGCCGGCCCGGGCCGTCGCCGAAATCGCGAAGACGGCATAGACAGCAATCAGCAGCCGTCCCGGCCCGGTGTTGCGGGTATCGGTCGTTGCCGGCGCAGTTTCAGTCGCCCCAGTGCCCGGCGCCGCGGTTTCCGCCGGCGCAGTGTCGGCGGATCCAGCGTCCGCCGGCCCAGGGGTCCGGGACGCCGGCGCCGCCGGGTTTCCGGTGCCGTCGTGCGGGGAGTTTGCGCTCACGTTTTCTGCCTCTTCCATCTCAATACCAGATCTGGTTCATGCGCGCCGCCATCACCAGGGCGGTGACGCCGACGGCGGCCAGGACAAAGTTGCTCCAGCGGGTCCGCTCCAGGATGGACCAGTAAACGGCCCCGATCGGAAGGATCAGCGCCGTGGCCAGATAGCCCCAGAACTCCCAGGACTCTCCCGCGATCCGCTCGCCGCTGGCCACCCGGACAATCGAACCCCCCAGATAGACCAGGAGGGCAAGTTCGACGGCGGCCACCGACAGTATCGTCGTGTCGTTGGGCGCCTTTTTCAGGAGGCCCGCGACGACGCAGATGATGCTGGAGAGCAGGCCAACCACCAGAATGATGTAGAAATACGCGTCCACTACTGGCCGGCCAGCTTTTCGGTGGGCTGCTTATCTGTTGGCCGCTTTTCTGTAGTCGGCTTGCCGTTGCCGGGCTTTTCGTTGCCCGGCTTTTCATTATCCGGCGCGAAGACGAGCACAGGTTTGGCGTAGCTTCCCGCATCGGCCAGGAGGGCCACGAGCGAACCATCTGGCGCGAACGCCGCTGCCGGTTTGTCCGCGGTCGCTGCCTCGGGCGTGCCTGCGGTTGCTCCGGCTCCGATTCTGCGGCCGAAGGAAATCTCGGTGGTTTCCGCCTCGCTGAGTTCACGGTTCGGCATGAGTGCCCGTGCGGCGTCCGAGATTTCCAGGACGTCCAGCGTCTCGGCCAATTGTTCGAGGGTGTGCGCCTGATCAAGGGTGTATGGACCCACTTGAGTCCTCCGCAGTGCAGTCAGGTGGCCGCCGACGCCGAGAGCATCGCCGAGGTCGCGGGCCAGGGCACGGATGTAGGTACCGGAGGAGCACTCCACGGTGACGTCGACGTCGAGGGCCTCGCCGTCGTGGACGGGACGGGTCTCGTGGATCTCAAAGCGGTGGATCGTTACAGGCCGGGCTGCGAGCTTGACCTCTTCACCGGACCGGACCCGGGCGTAGGCGCGTTCGCCGTTGACCTTGATGGCACTGACGCTGCTGGGAACCTGCTCGATTTCCCCGGTCAGTGCCGCGACGCCGGCGCGGACGGCGTCTTCGGTGACCCCGGCGGCGCTGCGGGTGGCGGTGACCTCGCCTTCGGCATCGTCTGTCACGGTGGATTCACCGAGCCTGATGGTGGCCGTGTAGGTCTTGGACGTGCCCACGATGTAGGTCAGCAGCCGGGTGGCCTTGTTGATGCCCACCACCAGAACGCCGGTGGCCATCGGATCCAGTGTCCCGGCGTGGCCAACCTTTCGGGTACCGGCAATCCGCCGCATCCGTCCAACCACATCGTGGCTGGTCCAACCTTGCGGTTTGTCTACTATCACCAGTCCAGAAAGCACGCCTCCCAGTATATGCGGGCAAGCCCTGCCCCGACGCCCACCGTCCCGCCGCCACCGCGGACGCCGGGCGTTAGGATGGCAGACATGCCCGAGCTTGCCGCACATGTCCGCGACGTCCCGATCAACCAGATCCGCGAGATCACCGAAGCCGCCTGGGGAACGCCCGGTGCGATCGTGCTGAGTATCGGGGAGCCGGGCTTCGCAGTCCCCCGCCATGTCCTCGAGGCCGGCATGGCCTGCCTCGACCGGGACGAGACCAACTACACACCGAACGCCGGAATCCCCGCGCTGCGGGAGGCCTTCGCCGCCCGCTTCCGTGAACACAATGCGACGCCGGTCGGCGCGGAGCGCGTCTACGTGGTCGACGGCGCCCAGCAGGGCCTGCATTTCGCCATGAGCCTGTTGCTCTCCCCCGGGGATGAGATCCTCATCCCAAATCCCGGCTACCCCACCTTCGCGATGACGTCCAGCCTGCTGCACGCCGTTCCGGTCCGCTACCCGCTGTACCCGGAGCACGATTTCCAGCCGCGGATCGAGGACATCGAGGCGCTCATCACGCCCCGCACCAAGGTCCTGATCCTGAATTCCCCGTCCAACCCGCTCGGTGCTGTCCTGGGCGAGGATCTGACCCGCCGGCTCGTGGAGCTGGCGAGGCGGCACGATCTGTGGGTCATCTCGGACGAATGCTACGAGGCGTTCACCTACGATGTCCCGCACATCAGCCCGGCCCGCTTCGACAGCGACGCCCCAGGCGAAGCACGCGTTTTCACCTCGCTCACGCTCTCCAAAACCTACGGGCTGACGGGACTGCGGATCGGTGCGCTGATCTGCCCGCCGGGGCTGGAACAGAAGATGAACAACGTCATGGAGTCGATCGTGTCGTGCGTGGCCTCGCCGTCGCAGTACGCCGCGCTGGCAGCGCTGACCGGTCCGCAGGACTACGTCAGCCACGCCCATGCCCACTACCGGGCCAACCGCGACGCGGCCTCGGCGGTGCTGCGCGCCCGCGGCATCCGCTACCTCGCGGCCCAAGGCGCGTTCTATTTGTGGGCGGACGTCTCGCATGCCAGTGGCGGGGATGTCCGGTCATGGACGCGCCGCTTCCTGGCGGACTCCGGGGTGGCCTTCGCCCCCGGCACGGCGTTCGGCTCGATCGGCGAGGGCTGGATCCGGATCGCGCTCTGCGGCAGTCAAGCCGATCTGGTGGAGGGCCTCGGGCGCATCCCTGCGCGCGAGCCTGCGGGCACCGACGGGTCAACCGGCCCTATCGCCGGCGAAGCTGGCGCCCTAGCCTGAGCTCACGGCGATTCCAGGCCTGCCCGGTGTACTGGCTGCGGGCTGGCCCGACAGGGCGCCGCCGATTTCCGGCCGAGGGAGTACATCGTGTGGTGGCAAGACCTGTTGTGGGGTTTCTGGAATGGGCTGACGGCATGGATCGTCCTGATCGCCCATGTCTTCGGCTTCTGGAGTGAATTCCCGTTCTACAACTCCGCCCGTGCGGGAAACTGGTACGACTTCGGCTATCTCCTGGGCATGGGATCTCCCGTGCTGGGCGGCGGCCTGGGAGCCCGAGGACGCTCAAGACGCCGCTAGGCGGACAGCGCGGCGTCGAGCCAACTGCGGAGGGCCGCGGCTTGCGGCGCTCCAGCCTGGCGGGCCGCCACTGCCCCGTTCTTGATGACAAGCAACGTTGGAATGGCCTGGATATCGAACCGGCGGGACAGCCCCGGGGAGGTGTCGACGTCGACCTTCACGAGCTTGACCTTACCGGCCCGCTCCACCGCCAACTTGTCCAGCACCGGGCTGACCATCCGGCACGGCCCGCACCAGGCCGCCCAGAAATCGACGAGAACCGGAACCGAAGACTGCTCCGCCACAACCGGAAAATCTGCGTCACCCGCCGCCACTATCCACGGAAGATCCTGGCCACAATTGCCGCAGCGCGGGTGCCCGGCAGCCGCCGCGGGAATCCGGTTGGTCTTCCCGCAGTGCGGGCACTTGGTCAGGCTGGATTCCAYGGCACGCCGGTGCCTTCCCGCATACACGCACTCATGGGTCCATGGGACTCGCCTGCACTTGGACGGGCATAGAGTCGAAGGTCACCGACGCCGAGGACAGGAGACAAGCCAGGAGAAATGAGCGTCCGCGGGAACTGTCGACTTCGCCGGCCCGCTGGAATACAATCCGCTTGGGAAGCAGGCGTGGGTTTCCGGCTGTGCTTCCCCGATCTTCATCGGTCTCGAACTGTGGATACTTCATCACGGCCACGGGAGCACACCATGAGAAAACTAATGACATTTCCATCCGCGGCTGCTATCGCCGCGGTGTTCCTTTCCACCCTCACGGCTGCGGCCGCCACCCCGAACGGACAGCCACCGGCCACTCTGGCGGGCGGACTGGTGGCCCCGCTTCATGTCAGCGCCGGCCATGACAAAACCGTCACGGTCAGCGAAGAATTCGCGGGCCGGCTGACCCGGATCGACGCTCACGGTACCAAGAGCGTCCTCTACTCGAATCCTGCTTGGGACGTCGCCGGAAATGCCCAGCGCGGATCGACAACCTACTTCCTCGAGAGCCAGGGCGCTGGGCCCGAGGACCAACGTCCGCTCGCCGGTCATGTTCACACCATCGATGGCGACGGTCGGCAACGCACCTACGGCGACTTCGCCGCACTGGAAGCTGGGCATAACGCCGACGGAGAAGTCCACTACGGCTTCCGCAACCTGCCGAACGGGTGCGCAGCGCTGCTGCCGCCCGAGATGCCGGCGGCCTACAACGGTGAAGTGGATTCCCATCCATACGGGATTACCGTCTCCGGCCACACCCTCTATGTGGCGGATGCGGGCGCAAACAGCGTGGTGTCCGTTGATATAGAGAGCGGGAAGACACGGACCGTCGCTGTACTGCCGCCTCGGCCGTTCACGATTACGGCCGAAGCCGCAGCCGCCAACCACCTGCCGGCCTGCGTGGTCGGGCGGAGCTACGACTTCGAGCCGGTACCCACCGATGTTGGGGTTGGGCCGGACGGCTGGCTCTACGTCACGTCGTTGCCGGGAGGACCCGAGGACCCGTCCTTTGGGGCCAGGGGCGCCGTCTTCAAGGTGGATCCGGACAACGGTCACGTGAAGGTGTTCGCGGACAAGATCCTGTCCCCCACCGGCTTGGCGGTCGATAACGACGGCGACGTGTTCGTCGCGTCCCTGTTTGGTATGGGAGTCCTCAAGATCGACGGGGACTCCGGCCGGCAGAGCACGCTGTTGAGCGCTGGGCTCACGGCCGACGTCGCCCTTCAAGGTTCCACGCTGTACGCCACCGTCAACGCCCTTCCGCCTGAGGGCCCCTCGACAACACCCCCCAACGGCCAAGTCGCGGTCCTGAGCCTCAAGCACGCATCGCAAAATAGCGCCTCTGGCACCTAGCAGCACCAAGACCCGGAACAGCAGGGGCCGGATCCGTTACCGGTTCCGGCCCCTGCTGTGGAAGGCATTCCTACTTGTTGCGGTCCTCATCGATTGCGTCRTTGTCAATGAGGTCCAAGTCCTCTTCGTCAAAGTCGTCCTCGTCGAGCTCCACGTCCTGCGGAGTGTCACTCTTGTAAGGATCGGCGTCGCCGGCGTGCTTTGCACTTTCGGCAAGCGCGGCCACCTCGGCGTCCCGCTTCTTCGCCGCCCGGAGCAGCTCCTCAAGGTTCGAGGCGTTGACAGGGATCTGGTCAGCCACGAACTCGAGCGTCGGAGTCAGCCGCACGGTGATGTTCCGCCCGACTTCCTGCCGCAGCACGCCCTTGGCCTTCTCAAGCCCCTTGGCGGCATCGGCCTGGGCCACCTCGTCACCGAACACGGTGTAGTAAACAGTTGCGTGCTGCAGGTCGTTGGTCACCCGAGAGTCAGTCACGGTGACGCCTTCCAGGCGGGGATCCTTCACCCTCCGGCCCAGCGCCTCAGCAACGACAACCTTAATCCGCTGCGCCAACTTGGCGGCCCGTGCGGGATCAGCCATTTCCACTCCTAAAAATTTGGATGTACGACGGCGCTGTAACGGCTGCCGTACACCAGTTGGGTTTTCATGCCACGCGCCTAAGGCGAGTCTACGACGGACTCCCGTTGGATTCTTCCGGCGGCCCTTTGGAGCCGTGGAGGGGGCCCGGGAGTGGCATCGGGCCACCCAGCGTAGGGGCGGGGCCCCCTCTACGGCGGAAAAGTGCAGGGCCGCCGGAAAATCCAACGGCCCCGCACCTGTACTGCTAAACCAACCTAGACGCGCGGCTTCTCGCGCATCTCGAAGGTCTCGATGATGTCACCTTCGGTGATGTCGTTGAACGAGCCAAGACCGATACCACACTCGAAGTCCGTGCGGACCTCGGTAGCGTCGTCCTTGAAGCGCTTGAGCGTCTCAACGGTGAGGTTGTCACCGATGATCTTGCCGTCGCGGCTGATGCGGGCCTTGGCGTTGCGCCGGATAACACCGGAGCGGACGATCGAGCCTGCAATGTTGCCGAACTTGGAGGAACGGAACACTTCGCGGACCTCGGCGGTGCCAAGCTGGACCTCTTCGTACTCCGGCTTGAGCATGCCCTTGAGGGCTGCCTCAATGTCATCGATTGCTGCGTAGATGACGGAGTAGAAGCGCATGTCCACGCCTTCGCGGTCTGCCAGTTCGGCAACACGCTCGGCGGGCTTGACGTTGAAGCCGATGATGACGGCGCTGTCGACCGTTGCCAGGTTGACGTCGTTCTGCGTGATCGCACCGACACCGCGGTGGATGACGCGGAGCTGGACACCCTCGCCGACGTCGATCTTGAGCAGCGCGTCTTCGAGGGCTTCCACGGCACCGGACACGTCACCCTTGAGGATGAGGTTGAGGGTGTCGATCTTGCCATCGGCGACGGCCTGGTCGAAGTCTTCCAGGCTGATGCGCTTGCGGCGCTTGGCCAGGGCGGCGTTGCGGTCGGCGGCTTCACGCTTCTCGGCGATCTGGCGGGCGGTACGCTCGTCAGCGGTCACGAAGAAGGTGTCACCGGCGCGCGGGACGTTGGACAGACCCAGCACCTGCACGGGGCGGGACGGGCCGGCCTCGGTCAGGGCGCTGCCGTCGTCGTCGAACATCGCACGGACGCGGCCGTGGGCCGTGCCTGCCACGATGGTGTCGCCGACGTGCAGGGTACCGGACTGAACCAGGACGGTGGCCACGGAACCGCGGCCCTTATCCAGGTTGGCTTCAATCGCGATACCGCGGGCGTCCTTGTTCGGGTTGGCGCGCATGTCCAGGGCAGCGTCTGCGGTGAGCAGAACGGCGCCGAGGAGCTCGTCGATGTTCAGGTTCTGGCGGGCAGAGACCTCCACGAACATGGTGTCGCCACCGTATTCTTCCGGAACCAGGCCGTACTCGGTCAGCTGGCCGCGGACCTTGTCCGGGTTGGCGCCTTCCTTGTCGATCTTGTTCACGGCCACGACGATCGGCACGTTGGCCGCCTGGGCGTGGTTGAGGGCCTCAACGGTCTGCGGCATGACGCCGTCGTCCGCTGCGACCACCAGGATGGCGATGTCGGTAACCTTCGCACCACGGGCACGCATGGCGGTGAACGCCTCGTGGCCCGGAGTATCGATGAAGGTGATCTTGCGATCGATGCCTTCGTGGGCGTGGGTGACCTGGTAGGCACCGATGTGCTGCGTGATACCGCCGTGCTCGCCCGCCATAACGTCGGACTTGCGGATGGCATCGAGCAGTCGGGTCTTACCGTGGTCAACGTGACCCATGACGGTGACAACCGGAGGACGTGCCTCGAGGTCTTCATCGCCTTCGGCTTCCAGTTCGGCGTCGAAGTCGATGTCGAAGGTGGAGAGCAGCTCGCGCTCCTCGTCCTCCGGGGACACAACCTGGAGCTTGTAACCAAGCTCCTCGCCGAGCAGGGCGAAGGTCTCTTCATCCAGCGACTGCGTGGCCGTGGCCATTTCGCCGAGGTGGAAGAGGACCGTCACCAGTGCTGCCGGGTTTGCCTCGATCTTGTCGGCAAAGTCCGTGATGGACGAGCCACGGCGAAGCCGGACTACGGTGTTGCCGTCGCCGCGGGGTACGCTCACGCCACCCAGCGACGGAGCACTCATCTGCTCCAGTTCCTGACGCTTGGCACGCTTCGACTTGCGCTGCTTGCCACGGCCTGCGCCGCCCTTACCGAAGGCACCCTGGGTGCCGCCGCGACCGCGACCGCCCTTACCAAAGCCACCACCGGCCGGAGCGCCGCCACCGGCACCGGGAGCACCGGTACCCGGAGCGCCACCCGGACGGCCCGGACCACGGCCTCCGCCGCCGGGACGGCCGGCACCAGCGGGTGCGGGACGTTCGGTGCGGTTAGGCATCATGCCGGGAGTCGGGCGGTTGCCGCCGGCTCCTGCCGGACGACCGGCGCCGGGAGCGCCGGCCGGACGCGGGGCGCCGGGGCGGGGGCCGCC
>NZ_JBFTZL010000164.1:0-8209 GCF_056406825.1 Arthrobacter sp. P1_A5
GCCGATCCCGGTGCCGTTCCCCATTCCGGTGCCGGTCCCCATCCCGGTCGCTCCTCCGGTGCCGCACGCCGGCCCCCGGACCCGGGAGCGCACCGCACCGCGCGTGACCCCCAGGGTCGACGTCGTCCCGCGCACCCAGACCCGCCGTCGTCGTCKCGGCCAGCTGCACTACGTGACCTACCGGAAGTACAACCCGCGCACCGGCCGGACCTATGTCGGTCGCACGATGGGCTACGGCTCCGCCCAGGCGATCGTGGCCGCGCGCGACCGTCTGCACCACATGACGGCGCTCGGCTACGGCCCGGCCAAGCTCGACGAGGTCACGGACGCCACGTTGCCGTTCTCACGCCGGCACAGGGACCCGGCGTACCAGGCCATCCGGGGCCGGGAGCAGCAGCTGATCGACAACTACGGCGGCGCGATCAGCGACGTCGGACGACGCAACACGCGGTCGGGGAACGCGATCCGCGGTGTCGGCAAGGCCAACTGGCGCGGTCGGATGTACGACGCGGCCGCGACCGCCGAGTTCGGCCGCAGGGCTCCGTACACCGGCTATTGACCCTGACCAGCACCACCACACCACGAGCTCGAGCACCCGAGGAGAGAGCAGGACGATGACGAGGATCCACTGGCAAAACGGCATGATCGTGGCCGCCACCTTGCAGGACGGCCGTACGTACCACGCCCTGCTCCTGGAGTTCCCCTGGGTGGCCTTCTACGACGGCTCCGACCCGGACGCGGACACATCGATGGACGAGGTCGTCGGCCGACCGGTCGCCCGCATCCTCGCCATGCATAAGGACCTGCTGAAGACCTGGTACCCGGTCGGGACCACCACGCCCGACCAGCGCCCGGCGCTGCCGACCGGCCAGTTCCTCCAGGAGGCCGACGAGCCGGAGCGGATCCGGATCCTCGACGTGGCCACCGACCAGATGCGTCCGGCCACCTTCGAGGAGGCCCAGGGGCTGGAGGCCGCCGCCGTCTGGGAGCCCGAGCATGTCGCTGACTATCTGGTCGCCCGCACCCGCGGGGAGACCGACATCTGGACTGAGAGCCTGCGGCTCATCAACCCGTCCCACCACCACAACTCCGGCGAGGAGAACCCGTCATGAAGCTGTCCGGACGCAACCTTCAACGCAACCTGCGCGGCGACGACGTGCACCTGCTGCACACCGAGCTGACGGGGATCAGCGCCGACGTGCCCGAGGCTGAAATGGCCAAGGCCTTCTTCGGCGCCGGGACCGACGAGGCTGTGCGTACCTTCCAGAGCCAGCACGGCCTTGAGCCCTCGGGCGTGGTGGACGAGAAGACTGCGGCGGTGATCAACGAGGAGTTCGACAAGCTCCACGGCGACCAGGGCGGCGACAACCACGGTGGCGGGGACCAGGGTGGGGACCACCACGACAACGGCGGCGGCCAGCCGACCGAGGACGGCGAGGACCCCTGGCAGGTCAGAGGCACCGTCGCAGCGGCCGCGCGCGGTAGCGTCCCCGGTCTCGTCGTGACCGTGCTGGACCGCAGCATCAGGCATGACGACGAGCTCGGCAAGACCGTCACCGACTCCCAAGGTCGTTACGCCGTGAGCTACCCGCCGGCGTCGTTCCGCGTCCGCGGCAAGCAGGCTCCCGACGTGGTGGCGGTCGTGACCGACCCCAACGGCGTCCGGCTGGCGCATTCCGACGTCGTGTTCGACGCCGGGCCCTTGGTGACCATCGACGTACTGATCCCCGAGGGCACCCTGAAGGGGCTGGTCACCGAGCACGAGGCGCTCGCTGCCGCGGTCGCGGGGCACTTCGACGGCGCCCTGTCGGACCTGCGCGAGGACGACGACCACCAGGACCTGACGTACCTCTCCCGCAAGACCGGCTGGGATGCACGCGCCATCGCCCTGGCAGCGACCGCGGCGCAGCTCTCGACGGCCGCGTCCCAGRCACCGACGTCCCTGGCTGCTGAGGCGCCGGCGCTCACCCCTGACCACTACTACGCGCTGCTGCGCTCTGGTGCGGCCGACAGCGCCGACGCCGTGCACGCCTTGCATCCCGCCGACGTCTCGCAGATCTGGGACCGCGCGATCGAGGCCGGCGTGGTGCCGGAGACGACGGTCGGCGAGAACCGCGATCAGGCCATGTCCGGCTTCTCGCAGATGGCGGCGTACTCCTCGCTGCAGGCGAGCCCGGCCCTGCCCGGCGCCTCGTCGCTGAGCGCCCTGCTCAGACAGTCCCTCGGGCAGGACGAGGAGCAGCACCAGGTCTTCGCCGAGCTGCTGGTGACCCATCGCGACGACCCCGACGGCCTGTGGACGGCTGCGCGGGAACGCCTTGGCGGCGAGGCCGCCGACCGGCTGCGGGTCGACGGCCAGCTCGCCCTGGTCACCCTCGACAACGCCGCGCTCATCGAGCGCCTGCACGCCCAGGACCAGGGCCCTCTCGCCAGCGCGACGGACCTGGCAGCGCGCGGCTTCGGGGACGCCGAGGCCTGGGCGYCGCTGATCGACGCCGACGCGATCCCCGACACGGTCCCGGGCGAGGACGCGGACACGCGGCGCCAGCGGTACGCCGATCTGCTGGCCGCCCAGGTGCGTGCGGCGTTCCCGACGGCCGTGACCGCGCACCAGGTCGGCACAGGCGCCCTGGTGCTGGCTGATCCAGGCCAGAGCGACGCCGTCAGCGGCTTCCTCAGCGACCATGCTGCGGACTTCCAGATCGGCGCGGAGCCGGTGAGCCGCTACCTGGCCCGCACCGGCACGGACGCTGAAGCGCCCGTGCTCTCGGAGGTCCAACGCATCCAGCGCGTCTACCAGCTCACCCAGGACGACCGCACCATGGCTGCGCTGCTCGACCGGGGCCTGGACTCCGCGCACGCGATCGTCGACGCGGGCCCGCAGCTGCTGCGCTCGACGCTGGGGCAGTTCTCCGAGGCGCAGGTCGACGCCATCCGCGCGAAGGCGCTCCAGGTGCACCTGGCCGTCCTGAACCTCGCTGGCACCTACCTCACCGCCCGGCAGGCACCGATGATCGGCGGCGGTCCGGCGGCCACGCTCGTCGACCCGTCCTCGACCACGTCGGCACCTGCAGCCGCGGCCGGCCCGGTGGAGCCGCCCGACCTCGAGCAGCTCTTCGGCTCCATGGACCTGTGCACCTGCACGGAGTGCCGTTCGGTCCTCAGCCCGGCGGCGTACCTGGTCGACCTCCTGCAGTTCACGGCCCGGCCGGCCTCGCAGGGCAGCGTGCCCCAGGACGTGCTGTTCGGGCGGCGCCCGGACCTCCAGCACCTGCCCTTGTCCTGCGAGAACACCAACACCCCGCTGCCGTACATCGACGTGGTCAACGAGACCCTCGAGTGCTTCGTGACCAGCGGCCTCTCACTGGCCGGGTACACCGGCCACGACACCGACGAGCACGACCGCCCCGAGGACCTGCTGGCCAGCCCGAAGTTCGTCCAGGACGCGGCGTACACCTTGCTCGCCGGCGAGCACTTCCCGCCGCCGCTTCCTTTCCACCGCCCCCTCGAGCTGCTGCGGCGGCACGTCAGCGCGCTGGTGTCACCGGGCGAGCCCGATCGCGCCGGCCACGCACTGGCCGACCTCCTCCAGGCCGTGCGCGCGGACGACGCGGTGGAGCGAGCCGGCGACGCCGGCTACGGCTGGCGTGACGTGGAGATGGAGCGGATCGGCATCTCCCGGGCCGAGCACGACCTGCTGACCGACTCGACCATCTCGCTGGCCGGCCTCTACGGCTTCCCGGCCGGCACCGCCGATGCGGATGTCGTCACCGCCATGTCCGACCCGACGGCCTTCGCCCGCCGTCTGGGCCTGACCTACGACGAGGTGGCCCAGCTGGTGCAGACCCGCTTCGTGAACCCCGCCGCTGCCGTGATCCCTGCCTGGAGGCACGTTGGCGTGGACGCGGCGACCCTTGGCCGGGTGCACGACGGCACCATCGACGACCCGACGCTCGCAGCCCTGCTGCCCGCGGGTGTCACGACCGCCGATGTGCGTGCCTTCGTGGCTAACGCGTACGACGAGGTGACCGGCCTGCTGGTCCTGCAGCAGCAGCCCGACGCGTCCGGCTGCGACTTCTCGGGGTTCCGGCTCCAGCACAACGACCCGGCAGCGGGGGTCGACAACTCCGTGACGCCGGTCGACCTGGTGCGGATCGCCCGCTTCATCCGCCTGTGGCGGGCCCTCGGCTGGACGATGCCCCAGACGGACGCGGTCATCGGCGCGCTGTTCCCGAACCTGCCGCCGGCCGGACCGCCGCCCGGGGCCCGCGACTTCGCCGGTCTCGACGCGGGGTTCGCCGTCCTGATCCTGCGGCTGGGCGTCGTGCTGGACGTGATGCGCCGGCTGAAGGTGCACACCGCCGACCTGGAGTCGCTGCTGACGCTGTGGGCGCCGATGGCGAGCCCGACCACAGGTTCGCTCTACGAGCAGGTCTTTTTGAGCCCGACCTTGCTGGCGCTGGACCCGAGCTTCGCGCCCGACGCCACGGGCGCCGTGCTGGGCGACGCCGGCGCCCGGGTGGACCAGCACCTGGACGCGCTGCGCGCCGCCAACGGCCTGACCGCGGCGGAGCTCCAGCTGGTGGTGGCCACCCTTCCTGCCGGTGGGGCGACCCCGCTCGACCTGGCCGTCGTGGGCCACGTCTACGCCTGTGCCTGGCTGGCGCGGCGGCTGCGGCTGAGCGTCGCCGAGCTGCTCGGCGTGCTCCGCCATTCGGGACTTGACCCGTTTGCCGGCCCGGAGCCGCCGACCCCGGGCATCACGGGGCTGCTGGACCTCCTCGACGACCTGGTCCTGTTGCGCCTCAAGCCCACCCAGGCGCTGTACCTGATGTACGACGACGACCTCACCGGCACCTCGTCGACGGCCTCGGACGACGCCGCCAGGCTCGCGCGCACGCTGCGCGCGTCGTTCGTGGAAGTCGACGCCCAGTTCGCCGTCGTTGACGACCCGACCGGCGAGATCGCCCGGGCGCGGATGTCGCTCGCCTACAGCGAGGAGGCCACGCTCTACTTCTTCGGCCTCCTAGCAGGCAGCTTGACCGTGTCGACGGGGTACGCCCACGACCACGAGGCCCTGGACCCCCTGGTCCTCGCCGCCTCCGACGACCGGCTCCGCTACGACGACCTGGGCAAGACCCTGACCTTCGCCGGCCTGCTAACCCTCGACGTCCGTGCCGCAATCGCCGCAGTGGCCGGGATCAGGCCGGAGCTGCTGGCCGCCGTCGACGTCCTGGCCACCGACAGCCAGGCCCGGACCGCGGCGTTCTTCGCGAGGTACCCCGAGCTGGCCGCACCGTACGACGCGTTCGTGCTGTCCACCGACTCCCTCCAGCACCGGCTGCGGACGGTGCTCGACACGATCCTGCCCGATCTGGTCCGCCGTCGCCGCCAGCAGCAGGCGCTCGCCGCGCTCGCTGCCGTCCTGCAGGTGGGCACCGACGTCGTCGCCGCCGTCGCGGACGACCCCGCCGTCCTGCGCGGCGACGCCGGCTCCGAGGGCACCAGCGCGCTCGACGACCTGACGGCCATCGCCGACGGCGGCCTGGACATGCGGGTGTGGAACCAGCCCGCCCTCGGTCCTGGAGATCCCGACCAGGAGGGCCTGGCCGCGCAGATCGACACCGACCAGCAGGCCTTGCCGCACCCCGGACCGGTGTCGGTTACCTGGGCCGGGTCCGTCGAGGCTCCGTCCAGCGGGACGTTCGCGTTCGCCGTCGACACCGACGGCGCCGTCGCCCGGCTGCGCATTGACGGCCGGGAGCTGGCACTGGACGAGGACGGTCAGCGCTGGCGTACCCACGATCCCGTACCTCTCGAAGCCGGAGCGCTGGCCGCCGTCGAGGTAGAGGTCGAGGGGATCGGCAACCGCGTCACGTTGCGGTGGCAGACGGCAKGCCTGGGCTGGCAGCCGGTGCCGAGCAAGAACCTCTACCCACGCTCGGCGATGGAACGACTGGCCCACAGCCTCACCCGGGTCCGCAAGGTCGCGTCCTTGGCGCTGGCCGCGAAGCTCACGTCGGCGGAGACGACGCACCTGGCGACCGACCCCGGGCTGCAGGTGGGTGCGCTGTCGTGGCCGAACGCACTTCGAGTCGGGTCCGCGATCGTGACCGGCCACGACGTGCYGCTCACCGCGGTGCTGCGCGCCGTGGCGTGGTATGCCGGCGCCAAGGCCCGCTGGTCACCGACGGACGAGCGGCTGCTCGCCATCCTCGGCGCGCCGGGTCAGCTGGGTGTGGCCGGCGCCGCCAGCCCGTTGTCCCAGCTCATGGGCTGGTCGGACGAGATCGTCGACTCCCTGCTGACCAGGACCGGCCATGCCCGTGCTGACCTGGCGAGCCTCGCCGTCCTGCGCCGGCTATCCGAGGCCGCTGCCGTCGTCGCGGTGCTCGGCACCACGGCCGGCGCGGCGATCGCGACGGCGACCAACGACCCGACGATCGACCAGGTGGCCACCTTCCAGACGGCGGTCCGGGCCAGGTTCGCCGAGGAGGACTGGCGTCAGGCGGTCAAGCCGATCATCGACGACCTGCGGAAGCTCCAGCGCGATGCGCTGATCGCCTACGTGCTGCGCCGGCTCTCCGAGACGCCCGCCACGGCGCACCTCGACACCCCGGACAAGCTGTTCGAGTTCTTCTTGATGGACGTCGAGATGGACCCCTGCACCTTAACCTCGCGGATCCGGCACGCCCTTTCCTCGGTCCAGCTGTTTGTGGAGCGGTGCCTGATGAACCTCGAGCCGGAGGTCTCCCCGGGCTCGATCGACGCGGTGCAGTGGGCGTGGATGAAGCGTTACCGGGTCTGGGAGGCGGCCCGCAAGGTATTCTTGTGGCCCGAGAACTGGCTCGAGCCCGAGCTGCGCGACGACCAGTCGCCCATCTTCAAGCAGGTCGTCGGTGAGCTCCTGCAGGGAGACGTCACCGCCGACCGGGCCGCCGCTGCCCTGACGTCGTACCTCACCCAGCTCGAGGAGGTCGCACACCTCGAGCCGTGCGGCATGTACGTCGACGAGCAGGACGCCGGCACCGCCGACGACGTCGTGCACGTCATCGGCYGTACGTCGGGTGCCCACCGCAAGTACTTCTACCGCCGCCGGGAGTACGGCTTCTGGACGCCGTGGGAGCCGGTCAAGCTCGACATCGAGGACAACCCGGTCGTGCCCGTGGTGTGGAAGGGCCGGCTGTTCGTCTTCTGGCTGCGGCTGATCCGGTCGACACCGACCGACCCGTCGACGGTCTCGACGACCGCTCCGGCCGGAAAGCTGGCCGACGTCGAGCTGGGCACCGTCAAGAGCACTGCCGCGGCCGGGCTCAACGCGTCGGCAGCCGTGCACGTCAAGGCCGTGCTGTCCTACAGCGAGTACGTCGCCGGTGCCTGGACCCCGGTCAAGACCTCGGACCCCGAGGCCGCTACCGACCTCGGGTCGTTCAAGGCCGACGGCGCCGGCTCATTTTCGCGGATGTCCCTGCGCCTGTCCACCTCCGGCGAGGACGGCACCCTTCAGGTCTCCGCCAACGGCTCGGGTGGCTCGTGGTTCCAGATCTACAGCAGCAGTGCGGCGCCAGTGCGTCGCGAGGACGCCGTGACGTCCGGCATCTTCACGGTCATCTGGGGGTTCCCGGCCTCCCGGTCGCTGACCGTGTCGGGCGGCACGCTCTCCGCGACCTACAACAAGTCCGGCTGGGCCTTCGTCACCCACTCGCTCTTCGAAGATCCCCTGCAACGCACGGTGGTCGTCGGAAAGACACCGATCCGCGCGGTCGCCCCCGCGCAGAGCAGCACCGCGCCCTGGGACCTGCCCTTCCTGGTCAGCGACGCCGAGCACGCGTTCTACGTCGAGACGAGCGAGGAACCGACGCACGTCCGGGAGTTTGCCGGCTACGGCTACGCCGGCAGCCCGACCACGCCGACGACGCCACCTGTCATCCCGCCGATCTACTGGGAGGAGACACCGTCGTTCAAGCCCCGCGTCGATCCCTGGGAGCGGCTGGTGAACCCGGCTGCGACCGTCACCGACCCGGCACTCCTGCGCCTCGGCCTCAGCGAGGACGTCCACATCACCAAGGCCGTCGGTGCGCTGGGCGCCGTCCGCTTCGGCGAGCGGCAGATCGGCCCGTCCGGGACCATCGCCGACCGCACCGTGCTCGGCGGACCCTGACGGACACCGGTCCCACTCTCAGCCACCTTCCACCCAACGAACCAGGAG
>NZ_JBFTZL010000165.1:0-8147 GCF_056406825.1 Arthrobacter sp. P1_A5
CTCTTGCCCCAGTCAGCAGGGTCCGGGTGCGAGGGCTTCGGGTTGTCGGCGATGATGCCGGGCCAGCGCGGGAATCCTGCGTCGGCCAACAGCGGCGCGATCCGGTCCGCGGCGTCGAGGTCCCGGACGCTGAGTTGGAGGTCGATCACATCTTTGGCGTCGAGGCCTGGGACGGCCGTGGACCCGAGGTGGTCGAGGGCCAGGACATCCTGCGGGACCGCTGCCCGCAGCCGGGCGATCAGCCGGGCGGCCTGCGCTGCCCAGGCCGGATCGGCCGGGGCGAGGACCGGCCCCGCCGTCCGCGGGGCGATCCTTTGCTCCTTGAGGTTCAGTGCGAACGGCCTCAGCCGCTCCTCCCACACCGCGTCGACCGTGTGCCGGAGGTCCTCCGGGGTGCCCGAGTTGTCCAGCACGACGTCCGCGGCGGCCAGCCGGTCCTCGCGGCCCGCCTGGGCTGCCATCCGGGCGCGCGCCTCGTCGGCGGTCATGTTGCGGTGTTCGGCCATGCGGCGGACCCGGACGTCGTCGGGGGCATCCACCACGACCACCAGATGGAAGTTCTTCCCTTGCCCGGTTTCGACCAGGAGCGGGATGTCCTGGACCACGACGGCGCCGGCCGGGGCGGCGGCGACCATCGCCGCGGCGCGCTCCCGCACCAAGGGGTGGACGATGCCGTTCAGCACGGCCAGGCGCTCCGGATCACCGAAGACCAGGGCACCGAGCCGGGCCCGGTCCAGCCGGCCTTCCGGGGTCAGGACGGCAGCACCGAAGGTCTCCACCACACTGGCCAGCCCGGGCGTACCAGGTTCCACGACCTCCCGGGCCAACGCGTCGGCGTCGACAAGCACTGCTCCAAGGTCGCGCAGGCGCGCGGCAACCATGGACTTCCCTGAGGCGATTCCGCCGGTCAACCCGATCTTCAACACCTCACCAGACTAAACTGAACCGGTGGCAGATGCGGCGGAATCCCCCGAGAGCAGGACGGCCGTCTACACCACCCTTGCCGCAGGGCCCGGGTTTCGGCACGAAATCGAGGTCAAGCGGTCCCGTTTCATCACCGTGCTGGCCCGCACGGCGGACGAGGCCGCCGCCCCGGCCGTCCTGGGCAGCTTGCGCCGGGAATTCCATGACGCCCGGCATCACTGCTTCGCCTTCGTGCTCGGCCCCGACCGGGACATCCAGCGGTCCAACGACGACGGCGAGCCGTCCGGCACCGCGGGCATCCCCATGCTCGAGGCGCTGCTGAAGCGGGAGACCGCACCCGGCGTCGCCGATCTCAGCGACGTCGCCGTCGTCGTCGTGCGCTATTTCGGCGGCATTCTCCTGGGTGCCGGCGGCCTGGTGCGGGCCTATTCCGAATCGGTGTCCGGAGCGCTGGACCTCGCTCCCCTCGTCCGGCGCCGCCGGCTGCGCATTTGCTCTGTGCCCGTACAGCACGCCGTGGCCGGGCGGCTCGAGAACGATCTGCGCGCCGCGGGGTATGTCATGGCCGAAACCCGTTACGAGGCGCAGACTACTGTCCTGAGGCTGGCGCTGCCGGATGATCCGGAAGAACTGGCCCGGGCCGCGGACCGCGTGGCTGCCATGTCGGCCGGCAGCGCGTCGCTGCTGCCCGGAGAAACGGAGTGGATCGATGTGCCCATCAGCTGAGCCCGTGCCCGCGGTCGCGCTGCTTGACGTCAGCGAGGACGTGCTCGAACAGCTCCTGGAACTTGCGCTCCGGGACGCCGACGCCGACGAGGTCACCCCGCCGCTGGGCACGACCGCCGGCTGGAACACCGACCGGATCAGCTGGTTCCGCGAATTCCACCGCGCCGCCGCAGCCGGCCTGGACGGTCCCGCGGGGCAGAAGACGTGGGCCATCAGCTGCGACGGGCAGATAGCAGGGTCCGTGCGCCTCAGGCGGATGGACCCTGAGCCGGCGGCAGCGGATGAGGGCTGGGCCGGTGGTGGCGCCGGGGCTGTTGGTGGCGCCGGGGCTGTTGGTGCCGCCGGGGCTGGGCCAGGTGGCGGCGGGGCTGTTGCGTGGGGTGGCGGCTACGCCGGGCCGAGTGATCGCGCCGAAGCTGGTGCAGGTGGCGGCCGGGCGCTGGAAACCGGCATCTGGCTCGCCCGGAGCTTCCGCGGCCGGGGTGTGGGCCGCGAGGCGCTGCGCCTCGTAAAGGCTCGCGCCGCGTCGGCCGGGGCAGCCGTCCTGGTGGCCGAGACGACGGCCGGCAACGTGGGAGCCCTCGCGTTACTGAAGTACGCGGGCGCCGAACTGGTGACCGGTGCCGCCTCGCAGACGCATACGGTGCCGGTCATAGCGAAGATCCCGCTGCGCTGACGGCATGGCATCCGGGGCCGGTTCCGGGCTCCCTCCCACCACTGGACATGCCCTCCGTCGTCAGCGCCTGGCTGCCGTCACGGAGCCTACATTCCATGGCGCGGCCCAGTGCCTGTCCTGACAAGCAGGAAGCGCGTGCAACGGCAGCCCGGTGCCCAGGGCCAGGAATGGGCATGTCCGGCGGCCAACGCACGATGCGGGCACCCGGCGCTGGACATGTCCCGCGCCCAGGGCCAGGACTGGGCCGAATCCGCAAATGTCCACGGCCCGGCTCGAAAAACGGGCATGTCCCCGGAGGGAGGGCTTCAAAAGTGGGCATGTCCCCGGAGGGAGGGCTTCAATAATGGGCATGTCCGGTGGTCCGGGCAACCGCGGCTCATGTCCGGCGCCAGGGCATGGCGGGCCTCCCCGCACTGGACATGTCCCGCGAACGGGGCCAGGACTGGGCACAATCCACAAATGTCCACGGCCCGGCTCTAAGAATGGGCATGTCCCCCGGAGGGAGGGCTTCAAGAATGGACATGTCCCCGGAGGGAAGGCTTCAAAAATGGGCATGTCCCCCCGGGGCACAAAGAAAGGTGGCCGCCCCCAAGGGGACGGCCACCTTCAAGCTACAAACTGCCTGGCCTCAGGGAGTGGACTCCTTGAGGATCACGGGCAATTAGTTGCCGGTCAGCTTCTCGCGCAGAGCGGCAAGAGCCTCGTCCGAAGCAAGCGTGCCTGCACCGGTCTCGGCTGCAGCCGGCTCGGAGGAGTAGCTGGTGGTGCCGGAATCGCTCTCGCCGGACGTTGCAGCTGCAGCGTCGTCGGCAGCGTGCTGGGCAACCTGCTTCTTGTGTGCTTCCCAGCGGGTCTGGGCGTCAGCGTACTGCTGCTCCCAGGCTGCGCGCTGGTTCTCGTAGCCTTCAAGCCACTCGTTGGACTCCGGGTCGAAGCCCTCCGGGTACTTGTAGTTGCCCTCTTCGTCGTACTCTGCGGCCATGYCGTAGAGAGCCGGATCGAATTCGGTGCTGTCGGCGTCGACACCCTCGTTGGCCTGCTTGAGGGAGAGCGAGATGCGGCGGCGCTCGAGGTCGATGTCGATGACCTTGACGAACAGCTCGTCACCAACGGAGACAACCTGCTCGGCCAGCTCAACGTGGCGCACGGCGAGCTCGGAGATGTGGACCAGGCCTTCGATGCCGTCTTCAACGCGAACGAACGCGCCGAACGGAACGAGCTTGGTGACCTTACCCGGAACAACCTGGCCGAGGGCGTGGGTGCGGGCGAAGGTCTGCCACGGATCTTCCTGCGTTGCCTTGAGCGACAGGGAGACGCGCTCGCGGTCCAGGTCGACCTCGAGAACCTCGACGGTGACTTCCTGGCCAACTTCGACGACCTCGGACGGGTGGTCGATGTGCTTCCAGGACAGCTCGGAAACGTGAACCAGGCCGTCTACGCCGCCCAGGTCCACGAAGGCACCGAAGTTGACGATGGAGGAAACGACGCCGGGACGGACCTGGCCCTTTTCCAGCTTGTTGAGGAACGTGGAGCGGACCTCGGACTGGGTCTGCTCGAGCCATGCACGGCGGGACAGCACAACGTTGTTGCGGTTCTTGTCCAGCTCGATGATCTTGGCTTCGATCTGCTGACCGATGTACGGAGCGAGGTCGCGCACACGGCGCATCTCGACGAGGGATGCGGGCAGGAAGCCGCGCAGACCGATGTCGAGGATAAGACCACCCTTGACAACCTCGATGACGGTACCGGTGACAACACCGTCTTCTTCCTTGACCTTCTCGATGTCGCCCCAGGCACGCTCGTACTGAGCACGCTTCTTGGAGAGGATCRGGCGGCCTTCTTTGTCTTCCTTGGTGAGCACCAGGGCTTCGACCTGATCGCCAACGGAGACGACGTCTCCGGGGTCAACGTCGTGCTTGATGGAAAGCTCGCGGGAGGGAATGACACCTTCGGTCTTGTAACCGATGTCGAGCAGGACTTCGTCGCGGTCGACCTTGACGACGGTACCTTCGACGAGGTCTCCGTCGTTGAAGTACTTGATGGTGGCGTCGACAGCTGCGAGGAAGTCCTCAGCGGTACCGATGTCGTTAATGGCGACTACGGGGGTACCGGGCTTCTCGGTGGAGGTGATGGTCATGTAGTAGGGGCTCCGTTGTGGATAGTGAGTCGGTCAGGCAAACCGCTTCGCCGGCATTATGGAATGCAGGCCAAGAGCACGGCGTCACAGCAAGCGTTCCGCCGGGTCATCCTGATTTTGTGGATTGTAGATGCGCGCACGTAGTACGCGCCTGTTTAGTCTAGTCGTTTACGCGAACGCCGGTCAAAGCGCACGGGGCCGTCCGTGTCGCCCTCGGCGCCGGAATCGGACCTGAGGCCTAGAAGTGCGTGAGGCAGTGCGGTGAACGTTCGACGGCGAACATGAGCCGCGCTGTCAGCGCCGCCCCGGCCGTGTGCTCGGTGATCCGGCCGGCAGCTTTCAGGGTCACCGGACAAACGGCGCCCAGATAGATGGAGCCGAGGTCCGCGACATCAAGGGACAGGTCCGGCGCAGCCTCCGGAGCAGGCCTCACCGTGGCCTCTCCCCCGCAGACCGTGAGCGCGAAGGTGCCGGCCGCGAAGCCGAGACTGTCCCTGACCGCGAGAACGACCGTCCCGTCGGCTGAATACCGCCGGGCCCCCAGCACCCGGGCCGGGTCCAGGACCCGCAGCCACAGCATGTCGCGGTGGTCCGATGCCTCGACGCATCGCGGGTCCTCAAGCGCCCAGGTCAGGGGGTCGTCCACCGGTGCATCCTGCCAGCTGATCCGGTCCACGAGGTCGATGCTGCCCAGGAACTGCCAGAGTTCCAGGTAGGCGGCGTCATTCGCGGCCACGAGGTCCACGACCTCCATGGTGTACGGCTTGGCGTCCCACCCGGCGAACTTGTAGGACACGTAGCCGTCCACGGTTCCGGCGGCGTCGTAGTGCAGGGCGCAGCGGATTGCCTCGTCCTCGCTGCCGTCCCGGCCGAGCATGCCCGCGGACCGCAGCCGGTACGCTTCCTGCCGCGAAATCGATCCGGGCATGGACGCGTGGACCTGGCCAAAAACCTTGGGTGCCAGTTCCAGCAGGACCTTGCGGTCCGCAATCTCCACGGAGCCGGCGGGCGCATGGCGCAGCCGGAAGCGCGGCCCGGTGTCGACCTTGATGCTGCGCTCGAAGGTGGCCACGCCGTAACCGAACCGGCCATAGATCGAGGCTTCCGAGGCGGTCAGTGCCGCCAGCGCGACGCCGTCCGCCTTCGCCGCGGCGAGGTCCTCGGTCATCATCCGCCGCAGCAGCCCCTGCCGGCGGTGGGTCCCGCGCACGGTGACGGCCGTGACCAGCTGGGCTTCGAGCTGACGGCCGTAGCCGATGTTCAGGTCCTTGCGCAGGGTGGCGAAGGTCGCCACCGGGACGTCGGCCGCCAGCGAGTGGGCCGCGACGCCGTCGGCCTGGTAAACGCCGGTCATTTCACGGTTGTCCACGAGATACATGGCCATGATCTTGTCCACGAAGTCGTCTTTGCGCGGCTCCTCGTAGAAGCCGATCCCGACCCCGCTCAGCCACGCCGTGCCTTGCGCGTAGTCCGCCTCGTCCTTCGCGACCGCGCGGAACCGCTTGAGCTCGTACTTATCTGCCACGTACTTTCTCCCCCTGAGAATCTCGGGTCCCGGCCTAGCCGGAACGAAAACTGCCGGACCGAAAACTGCCGGACCGAATAATACTTGCCGGACCGAAACCTTGCCGATACCGGTCCAGAGTTAGTGCCCCGCCTCGTACCAGCTGGAGCCCATGCCGATCTGGACGTCCAGCGGAACGCTGAGGTCCGCGGCCGAGCCCATTTGCTCGGTCACCAGCTTCTCCACGGCCTCGCGCTCACCCGCGGCGACTTCGAGGACAAGTTCATCATGGACCTGCAGGAGCACGCGCGATTTCAGGCCCCGTGCCGCCAGTTCCGCGTGCACACCCAGCATGGCGCGCTTGATGATGTCAGCCGCCGATCCCTGGATGGGCGAGTTCAGCGCGATGCGCTCCGCATTCTCACGCAGCTGGCGGTCGGTGCTGGTCAGGTCCGGGAGGTAGCGCCGGCGCCCCTCGATGGTGGCGGTGTAGCCGTCGATCCGGGCCTGGTCCACCACGCCGCGGAGGTAGTCGCGGACGGCGCCGAACCGGTCAAAGTAGTCCTTCATGAGGGTCCGCGCCTCGTCAACGGAGATCTCCAGCTGCTTGGACAAACCGAACGAGGTCAGCCCGTACGCGAGGCCATAGGACATCGCCTTGACCTTGGACCGCATGGCGCTGGTCACCTCATCGGTGGGCACATGGAAGATGTTCGAGCCCACGAACCGGTGGAGGTCTTCGCCGTCCTTGTAGGCCTGGATCAGGCCGGCGTCGCCCGAGAGGTGCGCCATGATGCGCATTTCGATCTGAGAGTAGTCCGCGGAGAGCAGGCACTCGTAGCCCTCGCTGACCACAAAGATGCCACGGACGCGCCGGCCTTCCTCGCTGCGGATCGGGATGTTCTGCAGGTTGGGGTTGTTGGACGAGATCCGGCCCGTGGCTGCGACGTTCTGCGCGTACGTGGTGTGGATCCGACCGTCTTCCGTGACGGACTTCTTCAGCGACTCCAGCATCTGGCGCAGCTTCGACGACTCCCGGTGCGCCATGAGCTGGACCAGGAATTCGTGCCCGGTCTTTTCCAGCAGGTTTTTGAGTGACGCGGCGTCGGTGGTGTAGCCGGACTTGATTTTCTTGGTCTTCGGCAACTGGAGTTCGTCGAACAGCACGGTCTGGAGCTGCTTCGGCGAACCAAGGTTGACCTCGTGGCCGATCGCGGCGAACGCCAGCTCCTGGGCGTTGTCGATCACCTTGGCGAGATCCGACAGCTGCTCGTCCATGCGGGGCATGTCGATGGCGATTCCCGCGAGTTCCATATCGGCGAGGACGCGGCTGACGGGCAGTTCCAGCGTGGTGAGCAGGTCCTGGGCTTTGCGTTCCGTCAGTTCTGATTCGAAGAAGCGGCTCAGGGCCTGGACGACGGCGGCCACGTGGACCAGCGCGCCGGCGGTGGCGGCGTCGTCGCCGTCGAACGCCAGCTCAAGCTGGCCTGCCTTGGCCGCCTCGGTGGACACCGAGATGTTCAGGTGGTGCTGCGCCAGCTCGGCGAGTTCATAGCTGCGGCGGTCGGGCTGGATGAGGTAGCCGGAGATGGAGGTGTCATCCACCACGCCCTCCAGTTCCAATCCGCGGGCGTGGAGGGCCTTCAGGGCAGCCTTGAACCCGTGCATCACCTTGGGCGCCTGGGCGTCCCGCAGCCACGCCGCAAGGACATTTTCGGCGGCAGCGTCCTGGCTGGCCAGGTCGATATAGACGGCGGAGTCGTCGCGGACGATCGCCACCGCTGCGGCGTCCTCGCCGATCCGGCCGGGCACGAGATCGACCGCCACTGCGGAGCGCTTGCCGGCACCGGCCGCGAGGAACGCACTGAGCTCGGCTGCGTCGGACGGGACCACGAAACCGGGCGTTTCGAGGCTTTCCCGCTCGGCTTCGGCAACTTCACTGCCGTAGAGAGCAAAGAGCCGGGTCCGGATGGTCTTGAATTCCAGGGCGTCGAACAGCTCCTCGAGGGCGGCCTGGTCCGGCCGCGGGTCCGCGAGCTCGTCCAACGTAACTGGCAGGTCCAAGTCGGTGTGTAGCCTGTTGAGGCGCCGGTTGCGCTTGACGTCGTCAACGTATTCGCGCAGCGAGTCCCCCACCTTCCCGCCGATCGCGTCGACGTTCTCCAGGACCCCCTCCAGAC
>NZ_JBFTZL010000166.1:0-8118 GCF_056406825.1 Arthrobacter sp. P1_A5
GTCCTGGACCGGACCGGCGGCCGCTCCGTGACGGGCGTCAACCTGCGGATCGGGCCCTTGAGCGGCGTCCTCCCGGACGCCGTGCGCTTTTGCTTCGAAGTCGTTTCAGCTGACACGCCGCTGGCCGGGGCAACCCTGACGATCGATGAATCCGAGGGCCGGGCCAGATGCCGCAGCTGCCGCGACGAGTTCGTCCTTGAGGACATGTTTCTGCTCTGCCCCTGCGGCAGTGCCGATGTCGAAGTCGTCAGTGGCCGGGAGCTCCTGGTCACCTCGGTGGAGGTTGCGTAGACATGTGTGCGACGTGCGGATGCGGCGACGACGCCGGCACCAGGGTTTCGGACCTCGACGGCACTGTGCACGACATCTTGCCCGCTGCTGCGGCCCCGCACGAACATCCGCACCCGCATCCGCACGAGCATCCGCACGATCACGGCCATCCGCACGATCACGAGCACGATCACGGCCATCCGCGTCCCCAATCCCCCGGGACAGCCGACGCCGGGCACAGCCCCGCGGCGCAAGGACGGACCCTCATCTCCCTGGAGGAGAACCTGCTCGCCAAGAACGACCTCCTGGCCGCACGGAACCGGGGTTGGCTGGAAGGACGCGGCATCCAGGCCTTCAATGTCATGAGTTCCCCAGGGGCCGGCAAGACCACGCTCCTGGTCCGGACCATCAGGGAACTTGCCGGTGCGCTGGACATTGGTGTGATCGAAGGGGACCAGGAGACCTCGCTGGACGCCGACCGGATCCGGTCCACCGGGCGGCCGGTGATACAAATCAACACCGGGGCGGGCTGCCACCTGGATGCCGGGATGCTGCAGCGGGCGCTGGGCGCGCTGGATCCGGTCCCCGGATCGACACTCTTCATCGAAAACGTGGGCAACCTGGTGTGCCCGGCATTGTTCGACCTCGGCGAATCGGCCCGGGTCGTCGTGATCTCAGTTACGGAGGGCGATGACAAACCGCAGAAATACCCCCACATGTTCCTGGCTGCCGACCTGGTGATCATCAACAAAGCAGACCTGCTCCCCTATGTGGAGTTCGACGTCGAACGTTGCGTGCGCCAGGCGCGCCTGCTCAATCCCGGCGTCGACGTCCTGACCCTGTCAGCTACCACCGGCGACGGCATGGACGGCTGGCTGGAGTGGATCCGGAAGAATCCCCACCCGGCGGCGGCTGCCGCCGGGAGTGCGCCGCGCTCTGGCGGACTACGCGTTTGACCGTTGACGCAACATTCGAGCCGCGGCCACAGGGCGGGCTCCGAAGGAGGCAACGATGCCTACAGCTACTGCATTGAAAGCGGAAGAAACCTTGATCCACGTCCTGTGGATCAATGCCGGACTCAGTTGCGACGGTGACTCCGTGGCCCTGACGGCGGCAACCCAGCCAAGCGTCGAGGAGATAGCCCTTGGGGCGCTTCCCGGACTACCCAAGATTGCCATGCACTGGCCGCTGATCGACTTCGAATGCGGCCCGCAGCAAGGCGCCGACGACTTCCTCGAGTGGTTCCGCAAGGCGGACCGCGGCGAGCTGGAGCCGTTTGTGCTGGTGGTGGAGGGGTCCATCCCGAATGAAAAGCTGCACGCCGCGGGCGGCTACTGGGCGGCCTTCGGCAACAACCTCGACACCGGACAGCCGATCACCACCAGCGAGTGGCTGGACCGGCTGGCGCCCAAGGCGACGGCGATCATCGCCGCCGGGACCTGTGCGACCTACGGCGGCATCCATGCCATGGCCGGAAACCCCACCGGCGCCATGGGGGTGCCCGACTATCTCGGGTATGACTGGCGCTCCAAAGCCGGGATCCCGATCGTGTGCGTCCCGGGCTGCCCCATCCAGCCGGACAACCTTTCCGAAACCATGACGTACCTGCTGTATCAGGCCACCGGACAGGCCCCCATGATTCCCCTGGATGAGGCGCTCCGGCCGACCTGGCTGTTTGGCCAGACGGTGCACGAGGGATGCRACCGCGCGGGGTACTACGAACAGGGCGACTTCGCCACCGAATACGGGTCCCCGAAGTGCATCGTCAAGCTCGGCTGCTGGGGACCGGTGGTCAAGTGCAACGTGCCCAAACGCGGCTGGATGAACGGAATCGGCGGCTGCCCCAACGTAGGCGGCATCTGCATCGGCTGCACAATGCCGGGCTTCCCGGACAAATTCATGCCGTTCATGGACGAACCTCCCGGCGGCAAGCTGTCGACCGCGTCGGTCATGCCGTACGGCAAGACCATCAGGACACTGCGGAACATCACGAAGCACACGCTGGACCAGGAACCCCGCTGGCGCAAACCCGGTAATGATCTGCTGACCGGCGCCAAGCGGACCTGGTAGGGACGCTAGGCAGAGAGGCAATGCAATGACTTCGACGATTCCGATGCCCTCGGCGGACGGTACCGCGGGCGAGAACCTGGTGGAGATGGCCTGGGACCCGATCACAAGGATCGTCGGCAGCCTCGGCATCTACACCAAGGTCGATTTCAAGAACAACCAAGTGGTGGAATGCCACAGCACGTCCTCGATTTTCCGCGGCTATTCCATCTTCATGCGCGGCAAGGACCCCCGGGATGCGCACTTCATCACGAGCCGGATCTGCGGAATCTGTGGCGACAACCACGCCACCTGTTCCTGTTACGCGCAGAACATGGCCTACGGCGTGAAGCCGCCCCACTTGGGCGAATGGATCGTCAACCTGGGCGAGGCCGCCGAGTACATGTTTGACCACAACATCTTCCAGGAGAACCTGGTCGGCGTGGACTACTGCGAAAAGATGGTCTCCGAAACCAACCCGTCGGTGCTGGCCAAAGCCGAGAACACGCCGGCCCCGCACGCCGCTGAGCACGGCTACCGCACCATCGCGGACATCATGCGCTCGCTGAACCCGTTTACCGGGGAGTTCTACCGCGAGGCGCTGCAAGTGAGCCGGATGACCCGGGAAATGTTCTGCCTGATGGAGGGCCGGCATGTCCATCCCTCCACGCTTTACCCCGGCGGCGTGGGCACCGTGGCGACGATCCAGCTGATGACGGACTACATCACCAGGCTCATGCGGTACGTGGAGTTCATGAAGAAGGTCGTGCCGATGCACGATGACCTCTTCGACTTCTTCTATGCGGCCCTGCCCGGGTACGAGCAGGTGGGGCTGCGGCGCACCCTGCTGGGCTGCTGGGGGTCCTTCCAGGACCCGGAGTTCTGCAATTTCGCCTACAAGGACATGACGGAGTGGGGCCGGAAGATGTTCGTCACCCCCGGCGTCGTGGTGGACGGCAAACTCGTGACCACGGACTTGGTGCGCATCAACCTGGGGATCCGGATCATGCTGGGCTCGTCCTACTACGAGGACTGGGGCGACCAGGAAATGTTCGTCACCCGCGACCCGCTGGGCAACCCGGTGGACCGCCGGCACCCTTGGAACCAGCACACCAACCCGCGGCCGCAGAAGCGCGACCTSGAGGACAAGTACAGCTGGGTRATGTCRCCRCGGTGGWMTGACGGCGAAAGCAAYCTGGCGCTGGATACCGGCGGCGGSCCGCTKGCCCGGCTSTGGTCGACCGCCCTTGCCGGCYTCGTCGASACCGGCTACCTCAAGTCAACGGGCAGCAGCGTCCAGATCGAGCTCCCCAAGACTGCGCTGAAGGGCCCGGTGACCCTGGAATGGAAGATCCCGCAGTGGAGCAACACGCTGGAGCGGAACCGCGCCCGGACCTATTTCCAGGCCTACGCGGCGGCCGCCGCCCTGCACTTCGCCGAAAAGGCGCTCGAGGAAATCCGGGCCGGCCGCACCAAGACGTGGGAGTCCTTCGAGGTGCCGGAGGAAGCCATCAGCTGCGGCTTTACCGAAGCCGTCCGCGGTGTGCTCTCGCACCACATGGTGATCCGCGACGGCAAGATCGCCAACTACCATCCCTATCCGCCGACGCCCTGGAACGCCAGCCCGCGCGACTCCGAGGGAACACCGGGCCCGTATGAGGACGCGGTGCAGGGCCAGCCCATCTTCGAGGAGAACGACCGCGATCATTTCAAGGGCATCGACATCATGCGCACCGTCCGCAGCTTCGACCCCTGCCTGCCGTGCGGCGTCCACATGTATCTCGGCGACGGGCAGACGCTGGACTTGCTGCACTCCCCCACGCAGTCGCTCACCGGTGAGTAGCCCGCCATGGACCGGGAGAATCTGTTGGGCTCGGCCGGTGAACGGATCAGTTCCCTCCTGGACGCACTGGGCTCCGGCGGTCCGGTGGCCCGGGACCGGGCGGAGGAACTGGTCCGGCAGGTGACGGAACTCTACGGTGCCGGGCTGGAGCGGATCCTGCACGTGCTCGATTCGCAGGGTGCGCTCGGCCCGGGAACGGTGTCCGCCCTCACCTCCGACCCGTTGGTGTCAGGCCTGCTCCTGATCCACGGGCTGCACCCCGTGGACCTGCCCGGCAGGGTCGCCGGCGCCCTGGACTCGGTCCGGCCCTACCTCGGCTCGCACGGCGGGGATGTGGAACTGCTCGGTATCAGCGAAGAAGGCGTCGTCCGGCTGAGGCTGCTGGGCAGCTGCCAGGGCTGTCCGTCGTCGTCGGTGACGCTCAAGCTCGCCGTCGAGGACGCGATCGAATCTGCGGCGCCCGAGGTGACCGGCATCGAAGTGGAGGAGGCGGCTCCCGCCGCCGTTCCCGCCCTCATCCCGGTCGGCGCCCTGCGCTCGCGGCTGGACGGGCTGGGCGGCCCGCCCGACGGCGGCACTCACAGTGCCGCGCCGGACTGGGCGGTCCCCGACTCCGGCACGCCGGCCTCAGGCACGTGGCGGGCGGTCCCGGCCCTCGCTGAGCTGGAGTCCGGAGCCGTGGCCGGCTTCCTGGTGGCGGGCGTGGAGGTACTTACGTGCCGGATCGGCCCGGACGTCTACGCGTTTGTGGACCGCTGCCCGCGGTGCACCCACACCATGCCGGGCGCCTCGCTGCAGCGGGCTCTGGCTGCCCCGGTGGGCGGGGGGCTGTTGCGCTGCCCGCACTGCCGCAGCCACTACGACGTCCGGAAGGCCGGGGCCTGCCTCGAGGACAAGGCGCTGCATCTTGATCCCCTCCCGCTGCTGCTCCGCGACGGGGTTCCCTCCGTGGCCGTCCCCACCACCGCGGACCCGCTGTGAGGTGCCGGCACATGAATTCCGCGGCACGGGAACGGAGCAGGGCATGACGGCGACGCCGGGAACCGGAAGTCAGCCGGCCGGCAGCGCCGGAAACAACAGCGCCGGAGCCAACAGCGCCGGAGACAGCGCGTCGGCGCTCGCCGTGCTCCGCCGGATAGCGTCCACCCGCCCGGCCCAGCCCGCCGGCGAGCGCTGCGAGATGTGCGCGGAGCCCATCCCGGACGCCCACCAGCACGTGGTGGATCTGGAGAACCGCTCCCTGCTGTGCACGTGCCGGCCCTGCTATCTGCTGTTCACGGACTCGTCGGCCCATCTGCGTTACCGCTCCGTCCCTGACCGCTACCTCTCGTTCGAGCCCTTCGAGCTCGGCCAGGCCCAGTGGGACGAGCTGGAAATCCCGGTGGGGCTGGCATTCTTCTTCTTCAACTCAGCCCTTGGCCGGACGGCCGCTTTCTACCCGAGCCCCGCGGGCGCCACGGAGTCCGAACTTCCCCTGGCTGCCTGGGCGTCGGTCGAGGCGGCCAACCCTGCCATCACCGTGCTCGCCCCCGACACGGAAGCCCTGCTGATCCGCGCCCCCGGCCCCGACCGGGACCGCGCGGACTGCCACCTTGTCCCCATCGATGCGTGCTACGAACTGGTGGGCCGCCTGCGGCGGGTATGGAAGGGCTTCGACGGCGGCCAGGAGTCCCGCCAGGAGCTCGCGGGATTCTTCGACCGGATCAGCCGCCGCAGCAGGCCGGGCGCCCCCGCTGCAGATCTGGAGGGACGCCATGGTTGAGCTCGATTTCAGTGTGCTGGACATCGCCCCGGAGGCCTACGCGGCCGCACCCCAGCTGACCGCCCGCCTGCGGATCCAGGAGAAAAGCGGCGCCGCCGTCCATGCCATGGCCCTCCGGTGCCAGGTGCGGATCCTGGCCCAGCGCCGCGGCTACGACGCCGACGAGGAAGCCGGGCTGCTGGAACTCTTCGGCACCCGCGGACGGTGGCCCACCACGCTCAAGCCCTTCATCTGGATGCACAGCGGCATCCTGGTGCAGGGATTTGCGGACAGTGCCGACGTTGACCTGCCGCTGCCCTGCACGTTCGACTTCGAGGTCGCAGCGGCAAAATACCTGAACTCCCTGCGGGACGGGACGGTCCCGCTGGAGTTCCTCTTCTCCGGGACGGTCTTCACGCGCGGCGCGGCGGGCTTCGGCGTCGAGCAGATTCCCTGGGACCGGGAAACTCGGTACGCCCTGCCCGTGGCGGCCTGGCGGTCGCTGATGGACGCGTTCTTCCCGAACCAGGGATGGATCCGCCTGGACCGCGACGTCCTGGCGGCCCTGGCCAGGTACAAGGCGGTCCACGGCTTGATTTCCTGGGAGGCTGCCATCGAGGGGCTGCTGGCCGGGGCGGGTGACCCGGTGCCGTGAACACCGGACTCAGCCTGGCCCGCGCCGTCGCCGACGCCGTCCTCTACGAGGGATACCTCCTGTACCCCTACCGCGCCTCATCCGCCAAGAACCAGGCCCGCTGGCAGTTCGGCGTGCTCGGGCCACCTGGCGCGGCTGAATCCGGTGCCGGCGAAGAGCCGGACATGGCAGCGGATTGCCTCCTCGAGCCGGGACCCGCGGCCCGGGTCGACGTGCACCTGCGCTTCCTGCACCTCCAGAGCCGCTCCGCCGAACGCGCGGATGCCGGCGGTTTCACGCCCGTCGACGAACTCACCGTCGGCGCCTCCCGGTGGCTTAGCTGGGACGAGGCAACGGATCAGGAGATCACCCTCGGGCCGTACAGCCTCAGTCAGCTTGCCGCGGGCGTGTGCGCGCCGGTGAACGTGCCGGCGAACGAGGACATCGAGCCCGTGCTGGATTCCGCTGGCGCCATTGCCGGCCGGCTTGTGCGCCGGCGGCAGGAGCTTCGTGGCGAGGTGCGCCTGCTGGCGACGCAAATGGCGGCGCCGGGGCACGCCGCCCAAGCCGGCGCCGCGGCGGGGCCGGCCCACGGTCCGCTGTGGCTGCTCAGGGTCACGGTGGAGAACACGGCGGCAGCGGCCACCGACACGCGTTCCGCCATCGAGTACTCGTTCATCGGAGCCCATGTCCTGCTCGCCGTCCACGATGCCGATTTCCTGTCGGTGATCGATCCGCCGGAATGGGCAGCGGCGGCGGCGGCTTCGTGCAGCCAGCACCRCTGCTGGCCCGTGCTCGCCGGCCCCGAAGGGCAGCGCGATGTCCTGCTCCTGTCCCCGATCATCCTCTATGACCATCCGGCGGTGGCACCGGAAAGCACCGTGGAACTGTTCGACGCGACGGAGATCGATGAAATCCTGACCTTGCGGGTGCTCACCCTGACCGATGCGGAAAAGGCGGAGGCCCGGTCAACCGATGCCCGGGCCGCGGCGATCATCGAACGCTGCGAAAACATGACGGCAGAGGAGCTCCAGCAGTTGCACGGCATCCTGCGGAACCCGCACGCCGGTGCGCCCCGCGGCCCCGGGAGCATCGGAGGCGACGGCTTCCCCGGCCCCGCGGCCCCGGCCTATCCGGAGTTCTCAGTTCCGGAATTCTCGGTTCCGGGCGCCTCCGCCGCGGACACCGGCGCCGGCACGCCGTGGTGGGATCCGGCCCGGGACGCCGCCGTGGATCCGGGATCGGACACCGTCTTCATCGACGGCGTCCCGATCTCACGCGGCAGCAGGGTGCGGGTTGTCCCGCTGCGCCGCGCCGACGCCCAAGACCTCTTCTTCGCCGGCAAGTCGGGGCGTGTCACCGGAGTCCACTTCGACGTCGACGGCGGAACGCACGTCGCGGTGGTCCTCGAGGCCGACCCCGCCGCCGAACTGCAGGAGTGGTACGGACGGTATCTGTATTTCGCCCCCGAGGAACTCGTCCCGCTCACCGCGGCGCCGGCCCCGGACAACGGAAAGGAACCATCACCATGAAAGCTCTGGGCATCATGACAGTCGTGCTCTTGCTGGCCGCGGGCCTGGCAGC
>NZ_JBFTZL010000167.1:0-8027 GCF_056406825.1 Arthrobacter sp. P1_A5
GGCGCGGCGGCGTCCGTGCCGGGCGCGGCGGCGTCCGTGCCGGCCGGCTCCGGGCTCGTCGGCGTGGGACCGGGGCTCACGGTGCTCGTGGCGGACGGGCTGCTGCTGGCAGATGCGGACGGGCTGCCACCGGCGGTCACGGCCGCGGCCTGGCCTGCGGAGAAGCCGAGCTTCGGCAGGATTAGGAAGGCCACCAGGCCGATGGCCAGGGCTACGCAGCCGGCCGCCAGGATCGGCGCCAGGCTCCGCCGCCGCGATGCCGCGACGGCCCGGTGGACTCCCTGCCGGGCAGAGGTCTCCGGGACCCGATCAAATTCATCCCGAGCGTATTTGGTCATGGTAAAACGACGTCCTTGCTGATTTCATACGGGGTGCCCGAGGCCGGAACGGACGCAACAGGACGTGCGCATCCGGCTGCTCGTGACGCGACTTTACGAATCTGTTCCCAGACGACGGGCAGTGCGGGCACGTTGGCGTGATGTACGTAGTCTACGCAATCTCTTGACCAGCATGGGATCGTGGGCCAGCGCATCCTCGGTATCGATGAGGGCATTGAGGATCTGGTAGTAGTGCGTGGCGGACAGATCGAACAGCTCACGGATGGCCTGTTCCTTGGCCCCGGCGTACTTCCACCACTGCCGCTCCAAGGACAGCATCTGCTGGTCGCGGGCGCTCAGCGCAGACTCCGCCGACACCCCGTCCGCACCCGCGCCGGCGGTTGGGAAGACAGCAGAATCCCCCGCGAGCACGTGCTCTTGCGCTGTTTCGGCCACGACACACTCCCTGGCTGATTCCAAAAAACCTGGCTGGATCCGGTAAAAAGTCAGTCCCCATGCTACGGCCGAATGACAGGGTTGTCATTCGGGAGGGCGCAGAAACGGGCCGCAGCTGGGGAAGAATGGGTGCTGTGTTTGATGCCGAGTCTGACCCCGCCAGTGAACCCGACGCGCTGTTCGAGCTGGAGCCCGCAGCCGCGGACACCCTCAGCTTCGCGGACCTGGCCCGCCGACCGCTGGACGCGCTGGTTGCTCCGGACTGGGCGGAGCCGCTGGCGCCGGTGGAGGCCCAGTTGCGCGAAGCCCTCGCCTTTGTCGCGGGCGAAGTGGCCGCCGGGCACGGCGTACTGCCCTCGCCGGCAAACCTGCTGCGGGCTTTCCGGCAGCCCCTGGCCGGCGTCCGCGTGCTGGTGGTAGGCCAGGACCCGTATCCGACGCCGGGGCACGCCGTGGGGTTGTCCTTCGCCGTGGACGGCGCCACCCGGCCGATCCCCCGCAGCCTGGCAAACATCTACAAGGAACTTCAGGCCGATCTCGGCTTCCCCCCGCGCGTCCACGGGGACCTCAGCCACTGGGCGGACCAAGGCGTACTGCTGCTCAACAGGGTGCTCAGCGTCCGTGCCGGCGCGGCGGGCTCGCACCGGAACAAGGGCTGGGAGGCTGTGACRGCGGCGGCCATCCGGGCCGTCGCCGGCCGCTCGTCCGTATCCGGTGCGGGCCATGCCCCCCTGGTGGCGATCCTGTGGGGGAAGGATGCCGAGTCCGTGCGGCCGCTGCTGGGGTCCGCCGCCGTGATCGCCAGCGCCCACCCCAGCCCGCTATCGGCCTCGCGCGGCTTCTTCGGGTCCCGGCCCTTCAGCCGGGCCAACGCCCTGCTGCTGGAACAAGGCAACGGGACGGTCGACTGGGAGCTTCCGCCGTTGCCGTAACAGGCCTCCGCGCAAAGCTCCCGCCGGGGGTTCTTGGTTAGGCTTAGCTGCATGACATCCGTCCCCGCAGCCACCACCGCCACCCGGAACTCGCGCCCCCAGACCGATCTGACGGTCCTGCGCAGGGAGCAGCTCTCCCCGCACATGGTCCGGATCATCGCCGGGGGCCCTGGCTTCGCCGGGTTCGTCAACAACGACTATGTGGACCGGTACGTCAAGATCGTCTTTCCGCAACCCGGCGTCGAATACCCGGATCCGCTGGATTTGTGGGCCATCCGGGAAACCATGCCGCGCAGTCAGTGGCCGCACACCCGGACCTACACGGTCCGCTGGGTGGACCCGGCGGCGCAGGAACTGGCCATTGACTTTGTGATCCACGGCGACGAGGGGCTCGCCGGCCCCTGGGCGGCTTCGGCCCAGCCCGGCGATCGACTGACTTTCACCGGCCCCGGCGGCGGGTACAACCCGGATCCGGCCGCGGACTGGTACCTGTTTGCCGGCGATGAATCAGCGTTGCCGGCCATCGGCGCGGCGATCGAATCCCTGCCGGAGGATGCCCGCGGCCTCGCCCTGCTCGAAGTGGACAGCGACGCCGACGTCCAGGCCATCGCCGGGCCGGCCGGCGTCGAGCTGCGCTGGCTGCTGCGCGGCGGCGCCCCCGCCGGTGAGAGCGAACTGCTGGTCACGGCGGTGCGCGACGCCGAGTGGCCCGAGGGCCGCGTGCAGGTCTTTGCCCACGGCGAGCGGGGCTACATGAAGGGCCTCCGGGACGTGTTCTACGTGCAGCGCGGGCTGGAGCGGGCCCAGGTGTCCCTCTCCGGCTACTGGGCCAAGGGCCGGGTGGAGGACGACTTCCAGGCGGAGAAGAAGCTCCCCATCGGCAAGATCTAACGGCGCAAGATCTAACGGCGCAAGATCTGACGGCGCAAGATCTAGCAGAGCGAGATTTGGCGCTGCGGAGTTTCCCCACCTTTGCCACCACGACGCCGGGACACGCCGGCGCGGCGGGCAGACACGCCGTCGCGTCCCGGCAAACGTGGGGAAACCCGGCGCCTTAGGGGAGCCTACGGGCATTCCTCGCAAGATCTAGCGGCGGCGGGCCCTGCGCCGTTCGTTGCTCGCGAGGCTCCGCGTCAGGGGCCGCGCCAGGGTGTCGCCGAGCACGATGCCGGCAGCGACACCGAGCACAATGGCCCCGGCGTTAAGCATCCCGCCGGCGCCCATGAGAATCTCCGATTCCTCGATGGTCAATACATACATCGACCGGAATATAGTGAGTCCGGGGAGCAGAATCAGCGCAGCGGGAACGGCCACCACCAGCTGTGGGGCGCCCATCCGGAGGGCCACGACGCGGGCCAGCAGGCCGATCACCACGGCAGCGAGGGCCGGGGCGAAGCGGGATCCGATACCCAGGGCGTCGCCGCCGATGAGGACCAGGTAGCCCACCACCCCTACGGCCGCCGTCGGCAGCAGCAGCTTCCAGCTGGTCTGTTCCGTGATGCCGATCATCAGCACCGCAATGGCGATCAGGATGACGATCACCCACAAGTCATACTTGGGCGGGAATGTTTTGGTGACATCTATGGGATCCATGCCGGTCATGTCCCCCACGACGAAGCCGACGGCGATGCCGGCGACCAGCGCCCCGAAAGTCAGCATGGTGGACAGGAACCGTCCGGCCGCCGTGACGGGGAAGCCGTTGATCGCATCCTGCACCGAGGACACCAAGCGTCCCGTCGGCAGGAGCAGCAGGATCCCGCCGACCACCACGATTTCGGGGGCAATCTGCACTCCCAGCGGGCTGCCGAAGCGCCACAGCAGCAGGGCGATAATGGTCACCAGGAACGAACACGAGGCAGTGATGAAGAAGTCCGGCGTACGCCAGCGGCCCAGCTGGCGGGCCAGCAGGCTGACCAGAAGGTTGGAGAGGAACGCGACGACCGAGGCGCCCAGTCCGCCGCCCAGGACACCGACGAAAACGGCAGAGAACACGCCGAAGGCCACGGTGACCATCCACCGCGGGAACGGCTTGGCGCTGCGGGTGATGTCCTCAAGCCGGCGCACGGCTTCCTCGCGGCCGACGCCGCCGGCCACGATGTCTGTCACCAGCTGGTGCACTTGCGAGAGGCCCGCGTAGTTGTTGGTCCAGGACCGCACCACCCGCAGCAGTGAGATGGGCGTCTGGTCCTTGGGTGCGTAGTTGATGGCCACCGACTGGTTGGTGATGTCCACCTCGATGTTCTTGAGGCCAAGCGCGGCGGTGATGGCGATGATGCTGGTCTCGACTTCGAGGGCGCCGGCCCCGTACCGGAACATGGATTCGGCCAGCTTCAGGGCGAAATCGATGGTCTTGCGGGCTGCGGCATCCACCCCGCCAACCTGAATCATCGGGTTGGCGTAGGGGCTGCCGGCGAGCCGGTCGACGATGCTCATCGGCGCGGTGGGCGGGTTTTCGCCCTGGACCAGGCGGCGCAGCATTCTCTTGGCGGCGGCGTTCTGGCGCACCTGCATGGCCGACATCGGCTGGGTCCGGGGCAGGCCGTCCGTGGGTGGCCTGCGGTGGCCGTCGGTTCCGTTGTTCATTCCGGCCTCCTCACTGTCCTGGCTGACCTTGATTGTCTTTGGCTCGGTTTAGTAAAACTGCTGGCCCGTGCGCCGGGTGTAGACCTGGCGTGCGACGCGCTCCCCCGCCGTCATCCAGGCCTTGTACTTCAGCGGGCTCAGAACCTGGTCATAGCAGCCGACGAAGTCGGTCACGGTCTTGCTGAAGCTGGTCTTGAAGAGCCCCAGCCCATGGAACGGGTTCGACGTGTCCTTGAGCTTGTGGCTCGGCGGCGTGCCGCAGAAGTCGTATTCGGTGCAGCCGAGGTCCTTGACCTGGTTGATCGCGGTCCACTGCACGAGGTGCGAGTCACCGTACTGGCCACGCTTCTGCAGGGAGCCGCCGTCCTTGTACGTTCCCTTGCGGCCGTAGTTGATCACGAACGCGCCCACCGAGGGCACCCCGTTTTCGTACACGAAGAGCAGCCTGCCCTGGTCCCGGGCCAGGAAGTTGGTCCAGAACTGGCGGTAGTACTCGTACTCGCGCACCCGGACCTGGGACTTGGCTTCCACCGTGGTGGTCATCAGGGCATACATGGCCCGGAAGTTCTCTTCCGTGGGCTCGACGTTGTGGACTTCCACGCCCTCGCGGATGGCGCGGCGCACGGCGTTGCGGCCCCGGGAATGCAGGTTGCGCAGCAGCTGGTTTTCCTCGGGCGCAATATCGAGCAGCGCCGTGGAGTCGTTCGGCTGCAGGTTGTGGGTCTTGACCAGGCCGGCGCCCTCAAGGATCCGCGCGGCGTCGTCGGACAAGACAACATCCGGTTCGATCTTGATCGCGAAGACGCCCAGCTTGGCCCTTTTGACGAAGTCCGCGTTGGCCGCGACGATCCCGGGGATGTCCTCGACAGACGCCACGTCGGGTCCCTTGATCAGGTACCAGAGCTTGCCGAGGACCGGAAAGGACTTCTCCAGGACCAGGTTGTAGCTCGTGTAATCGGCCGACTCGTACACCAGGTGCAAGGGCTTCCAGCCAAAGTGCTGTTTGACCTCGGCGAAGGCTTCCGATTGCAGGAGATTGCCGCCGTTGGGGTTCGCGGTGACGTGGGCATCCCAGTTGGCAATCTCTTCGGCAGAGGCAAAACGGGCAGTGAATTCTCGCAAGGGTGCGGTATCCAATCATTGCGGTACGAGCTTCGGCGGCATGCGGACATGCAGCCCCAAGTCTATCGGTCCGCACCCTGCCGCCGGTCCGGGTCAGGCGGTTACGCTGGTCTCATGCAGGCTCAGCAACAACCGCTGGAAGGCCGTCCCGGGGCGCCCGGCGGCCACTCTAAGGGCGCCGGAAGCGGCACGGGCGGCGGCTTCTCCCAGGTGGTCGCGCTGCTGCTGTTCCTCGGCGCGTCTGCGTTCGTTGCGGCCTTGGGCGGCCTGGCCACGGCCAACCACGTCAACGGCTGGTACGCCACCGCGGACAAGGCCCCGTGGTCCCCGCCGAACTGGGTTTTCGGGCCCGTCTGGACGGTCCTGTACGCCGCCATGGCCGTCGCGGCGTGGCTGGTCTGGCGCAGCCGCGCCCCGGGGTCCAAAGCGGCCCTGACAGCCTACGGCGTGCAGTTGGGGCTGAACCTGCTCTGGACGCCGGTCTTCTTCGCCCTGTACCCGGCGCTCGGGACGCCGGCGCTGTGGATCGCGTTCGGGATCATCGTGGCTTTGGCCGTAGCCGTGTCCGTGACGGTGGTGCTCTTCGGACCGATCAGCCGGACGGCAGGACTGCTGATGCTGCCCTACCTGTCGTGGATCGTGTACGCATCCTCGCTGAACCTTTGGGCGGCACTGCACAACTAGGGCCTGCACAGCTGCAGGCGCTAGTTGTAAGTTGCACAGCCGGAGCCGCCGGCCAGCGCCACGGCAGCCCCTGCCGGCGGCGGTCAGCTTCCTAGCACTCCACGACGTTGACGGCGAGGCCGCCCATGGCGGTTTCCTTGTATTTGGAGSWCATGTCCTTGCCGGTCTCGCGCATGGTCACGATGACTTCGTCGAGGGAGACCCGGTGGGTGCCGTCGCCCCAGAGSGCCATTTTGGCGGCGTTGATGGCTTTCGCGGCGGCGATCGCGTTGCGTTCGATGCACGGGACCTGCACGAGCCCGCCGATCGGATCGCAGGTCAGGCCCAGGTTGTGTTCCATCGCGATTTCCGCGGCGTTTTCCACCTGCGCCGGYGTGCCGCCCATGACTTCGGCCAGGCCGGCGGCGGCCATCGAGGACGCSGAGCCCACCTCGCCCTGGCAGCCGACYTCCGCSCCGGAGATGGAGGCCTGCTCCTTGTASAGCACCCCGATCGCGGCCGCGGTCAGCAGGAACTTGACCACCACGTCGTCCCGGTCGGCCTGGGTGGCCTGGTCCATGCCGGGGGCGAAGTGCAGCGCGTAGTAGAGCACGGCCGGGATGATCCCGGCGGCGCCGTTGGTGGGGGCGGTGACGACCCGGCCGCCGGAGGCGTTTTCCTCGTTCACGGCCAGGGCGATCAGGTTGACCCACTCCTGCCAGTACTTCGGATCCCGGTACTCGGGGTCCTGGCCGAGGGTTTCCTTCATCAGGCGCTCGTGCCAGTCGGGGGCCCGGCGGCGGACCTTAAGCCCGCCGGGCAGCAGCCCTTCGCGTTTGAGGCTGACCTCGACGCAGCCTTCCATCACCGAGTAGATGTGCAGCAGCCCGTCCCGGATTTCCGCYTCGGTGCGGGAGGCGCGCTCGTTGACGAACATGATCTGCCCGATCGAGAGGCCCTTGGACTGGCAGCGGCCCAGCAGTTCCGCGGCCGTGCGGAACGGCAGCGGCAGTTCCTTCTTGGATTCGTCGAGCTCCTTCAGGGCCGCGTCCTCCTCGCCCTCGCGGACAATGAAGCCGCCGCCCACGGAGAAGAACGTCGCCTTGTGCAGGACTTCGCCGYCGGCGTCGGAGACCGTGAACGTCATCCCGTTGGTGTGCCGGGGCAGGATGGTCAGCGGCCGCAGGATCATGTCCTGCACCCCATACGGCAGCGCAACACCGTCCCCATCGCCCGCGCCGGCGAGCTGCAGGGTGCCGGTCTCGGCGATCGCGGCGAGCCGACCCTCCACTTCCTCGGGCAGGATCTGCTCGGGGTGGAAGCCCTCCAGGCCCAGCAGGATCGCGGTCATGGTGCCGTGCCCGTGCCCGGTGGCGGCGAGGGAGCCGTACAGGTCCACCCGCAGCGACGCCACCTTCTCCAGGTCCCCGGACGTTTTGAGCTCCTCGGCGAAGACCGCGGCGGCCCGCATCGGTCCCACCGTGTGGGAACTGGAYGGCCCTATGCCGATGGAAAAGAGATCGAAGACTCCAACAGCCATTGTCGGTTCCTAACTAGGTATGGGCTCGGGGACAGAGGTGAACAGGGGCCCCTTCGGGTCCGGTCTCCGGCAGCATGCGTCTAAGGGAGCGTCACGTCCGCTCAGCGGGCGTCTTCGCGACCGAGCATGCAGAGGAGGCCGGACCCACGGGCCCGCCAAGCTCAACCGGCGAGGTCGGACACGCCCGGGTAGAGCGGGTGGGCGGCGGCGAGGGCCTGAACCCGGGTGCGCAGACCGGAGAGGTCCGCGCCGGCGTCGGCGATCAAAGCCTCAGCGATGATATCGGCAACCTCGGCGAAGGCCGGCTCGCCAAAACCGCGGGTCGCCAGCGCCGGGGTGCCGATCCGCAGCCCGGAGGTGACCATCGGCGGGCGCGGATCGAACGGGACGGCGTTGCGGTTGACGGTGATGTCG
>NZ_JBFTZL010000168.1:0-10693 GCF_056406825.1 Arthrobacter sp. P1_A5
CCTCGGAGCCCTCGGAGCCCTCGCTGTCCTCGCCGCTTTCGCCGTCAAAGTGTTCCTTGTGGACCTTCTCACGGATGGTGACTTCATCTGCGACCGTTTCAGTAACGATGCGGACCCGTTCAACCGGGACGGTCTCCTTGGTCACTATGACGCGCTCTTCGTGAAGGATTACCTCGTCGTCGCTGGCCGGTCGGTTCGAGACCTCGCCGCGGTCTTCCTCGGCAATCGGTTCCCGCTCGATTCGAACCTCTTCGCGTTGCACTGGCACCGTCCTGGTGACGGTTTCCGTCGTGACGTATTTGCGCAGGCGCCCCCGGCCCGTGGCGTCGCGGGTTCCGGCGCGGTCGATTCCGGTGGTGTCCTGCCGTGTCGTGGGTGGCGTTGCGGCGTCGGTGGTGGGTGTCGCTGTGCCGTATCCGGCTGTGCCCGTGGCGTCGGGGGTCTCGGCGCGGTCGGTATCAGTGGCGTCGCGGGTTTGGGCGCGGTGGGTTCCGGTGGTGTCCTGTCGTGTCGTGGGTGGCGTTGCGGCGTCGGTGGTGGGTGTCGCTGTGCCGTATCCGGCTGTGCCCGTGGCGTCGCGGGTCTCGGCGCGGTCGGTATCAGTGGCGTCGCGGGTCTCGGCGCGGTCGGTATCAGTGGCGTCGCGGGTTTGGGCGCGGTCGGTTCCGGAGGCGTCCTGTCGTGTCGTGGGTGGCGTCGCGGCGTCGGTGGTGGGTGTCGCTGTGCCGTATCCGGCTGTGCCCGTGGCGTCGCGGGTCTCGGCGCGCTCGGTTCCGGAGGCGTCCTGTCGTGTGGCGGATGCTGCGTCAGCTGTATCCGCGTCCGTGTAGGTGCGTCCGCTGTCCATCCGGTAATGCTGGTAGAGCCGGTCTTCCTCGGCAGGCTCCAGAGGCCGATCGGCGTCGATCCTTGGCGCGTCCTTGACCTGATTTTTGTTGTACGGGACGACGATGTCATTGCCCTCCAGCCGAGCACCCTCGAGGGGAACAAATGATTCCGACATCCCGAACAGGCCCGTACGAACGGTTACCCAGCTGGGCTGGCCGGCTTCGTTGTCTACGAAGACCTGGCCGATGGAGCCGATCTTTTCTCCGTCTCCCGACAGGACATTTGCGCCTTGGCTGAGCAGACGGTCAATTTGTTCGGTGGTGAGCATGACCTCTCCTTGGATCTCTTCGGTTGAAATAGTGGCTCCGGTCAGGAGCCCCTGATGGACCGCCCGACCGGTACCGGACAGGACCCTTTGGTGCTGTCCGGTGCTTGGGAAGCGTCCGCGGCACTGCGAACTCCGGGAGGGGCGATGATCAGCCGGCAGTGTGCTCAGCTGAGAACTTCCGCGGCCGACCCGCAGTTCTGGCACGGTCAGGGTCCTGCGCGAGACCTTCGCGAGCGGCGGCCTGAAGCCGAAAGAGAGCGGAGACTGGGGATGAACGTTGTCGCCACCGCCAGTCCGGCTTGGAGCCGGTGGGAAATGTCCAATGGAATGCGCCGCCATTCGATTAGGAGCTGGGACCGGTCCCGTCGCGCAGGGAGTTCTCCCGCGCCGTTTTCCGTGTTATATCACGAGCCCGGCTAGATTAGGAAGCCCCCTTATGAATAGGTGGGCTCCCGGCGGCTGGGCTCCGCCGGAGGGCACGCTGGGAAGCCCGGCGCCCAAGAGACGGGCCGGTGAGGACACCCGTGGCGGGCATTCCAGGCCGTACAGGTGGGGTCCTTGCGCGAGGCGATGGCGGAGAGAGAATGGTGAACTGGACCAGGTCTAGTCTTGGTCCAGTTCGTCGAGCAGGGACTTCGCTGCGGCGGCGATGTCATCGTAGTTATTCTGGGCGGCCCGGCTCTGGATGGCGAGAATCGCGCAGCGATGCAGCCGGCGGAAATCACCGAAGGGAAAGCTGTAGCGCCCCTTCGTGTCGTGCGTCTTCTCGGCGTCTTCGCCCAGATGCCACGTGCCGTACTCCTTGTACCCGTGCTTGTCGATGAATGCGTTTTCTGCCTCGGCGTCGGGCGCGTGCTCGCTCCAATCGTCACGGGTATCCCGGGCAAACCTCGAGTCCTTGATGAGCTGCCGAGCATGACGCAGCGCCGCGTCGTTGATCTTGATAGTCATGAGGTGGTTTCCGCTCGTCTCAAATTTCCGGGGCGGGGGCTGCGGAGGCGTGCCGGGGCTGGGCGCCAKTGCACCAAGACCGGCCGCCCCCTTTGCCATGCCAGAAGGCGCGCGCGGTCGCCGGTGGGTGCCGGGTGAGTCATGTGCCGGAAATGCCGTTCAGGTCACGAAGTTCTCCGGTGCTTCCGGTGACTGGTTTCCACCGCGGGAGACGTGGACTTTCGTGGGGGACGGTCCGGACTGCTCCGGGACTTGGGCGCGGATTTCCAAGACACCGTCGATGTAGCTGGCCTCGACGGTGTCAGGGTCCGCGCCGCGGGGCAGCGGGACGCTTCGCGAATATTCGCCGTACCGCACTTCGCTTCGGTAACCCGGTTGATCCTTGTGCGCGGGCTCGGTGCGCCGGGCAGCGATATTCAGGCTGCCCTCGGTGACGGTGATATCGATGTCCTTGTCCGGGTCGATGCCGGGGATGTCGGTTCTGACCACCAAGGTGTTTCCGTCCCGGTATTCTTCGACCCTGAGCCAGGTGTCCGTCTCGCCTTGCAGGAAGCGCCGGACTGGTTCGGGCACGTCGATGCCCGTGCGGCGGAATAGGTTGTCCATGTCTATCTCCTTGCTGTTTAGCATCTCTGGTCTCACGGTGCCGGATGCGCGCGGAGCAATGACTCCTGCCGCTTTAGCGACTACTACTTACGACGGCGACGCCGGAACCGGCCGCCGGAGATGCGCTCGGAGGCTTTCAAAGCTTGTTCTCGGCGAGGCGTTGCGGGCGGTCGCCCGGCATGAGGTGAAACGTCATGAGGTTGGACTCGGCGGCGCGGGCCGAGAAACGCCGGGAGTTTCCTCCCGGGGTGTTCCAGAACCGGCCCGCAACCGTCTGACAGAAGTCGCAAGGCGTCCTCAGCGGCAGCCCTGCATCCGGAGGTTCGAGGCTGCTACGCCCTGGTCCTGCGACCGGCAAGAGCCCCATAGATCAGGAGCACAATAACGGCCCCGAGGATGGAGAGGAGCCAGGTCCGCAGGTCAAAGAAGTCAGCGAGCCCTCCGCCGAAGATCAACGAGCCGATCCAACCTCCGAGGATTGCGCCCACGACGCCAACAACGAGTGTGATCAGCCAGCCGCCTCCTTGACGGCCGGGAAGGACCGCCTTGGCGATAGCTCCGGCGATAAGGCCGAGAATGAGAAAAGCGAGAATTCCCATCTTTGTACTTCCTTTCGGTAGACCGGTCGTGGAATGCGGCCGTACCGGCGATTTAATCAGCATGCATAGTAACGCGCAATACCCGGCTCAGCGGCCTTCTGTCTTGCTCGCCCCTTGCCGGTCCGAACTGCATTGGAAGCGGCGACTGGCCGTGGCGCCGGGCGGGGGAGGCTCAGTGGCAACCAGCCGCGGGAGGCTAGTTCATTGGCGCCGGAGGCCGTCCTTGGGCGGGGAGGGCACGTCGAGCCTGGGGTGCCGGGCCGTGGAGCCTGGGGTGCCGGGCCGTGGAGTCTGAAAGAAATCCACAAACCGGGCGAGTTGCTCAGACAGTGCCTCCCACCCGTCGAAGTCGGCGGGAACGGCCGCACGCTCAGCCCTGGAGGCCGCTTGCAGTGCCGCGCGGCCGGCGTCGGTAATCTCAACCTGAAATTGGCGCCGATCCTCAGGGTTTCGCGTCCTCGTGACCAGCCCCGCGTCCTCGAGCCGGGCAAGGACGCGGCCGAGCGTTTGGCTTTGGACATGAACTCTTGCGGCGAGCTGTTCCTGGTACATCGGGCGGGGTGCCACGGCTTCCAGCGCGATGACGGCGGCACGCGTCAACCCCAGTGGCGCCAGGGCATCGTCGTGGAGGCGTTGCACTAAACGGGCCGCTGAGGTTAGAAGCCGGTAACCGTCCCGGGCGTTGGGCTCACGGGCGACTATCACGAAGAAGACCTTCCTGATTGGGTGGCAACGAAAGTCACGCTGCCTGCGACGTCGGCACGAAGCGCCGACGCTGGATACCCACCCTATGCATGCCGGGCTCCCTTTTGGCAAGTATGCTTACTATTTTTCACGCGCGGCCCACAGGGCGGGCGGCGATTCACCCGACGGGCGGAAGGTGGACCGTCCGATTTTCGTTCGAGGCCTTGCGCGACATATAGCAAGTGTGCTTAGTATCTAGTTAGTAACCGTGCTTACTAATTTCATCCGGTAGCGCTAGTCACGATCCCAAGCGGACCATTCCTGAAAGAGAGCAACGATGACACAGAACCCATGGGCCCAGGCAGCACCCGAAGCTTCCCCGGACCGGTACGCCGGTKTTGGAGTTGTACCCCCGCAAGGCACGGGACGTGCTGACTCCAAACAGGAAGCGGCCAAGGACGAAGCTGCGGACGTAACGCGGCACGCGGCAGACGCTGCCCAGAACGTCGCCGGGACGGCCAAGGCGGAGGCAGCCAACGTTGCCGCCGAGGTCAAGACCAATGCCCGGGACCTGCTGCACCAGGCAAAGTCCGATCTCACCGAGCAGGCAGGAACCCAGCAGCAGAAGGTCGCCGAAGGTCTGCGGTCCGTCGCAGGCGAATTGCATTCCATGGCTGCCGCCTCTGACCAGCCCGGCGTGGCCACTGACCTCGTCCGCCAAGCTGCCGAGCGGTCCTCCGCTGTTGCGTCCTGGCTSGATGGCCGGGATCCGGGTTCGCTTCTGACCGAGGTAAAGTCCTTTGCCCGGCAGCGCCCGGGCACCTTCCTCCTGCTCGCGGCTGGAGCCGGTGTCCTGGCTGGGCGTCTCAGCCGCAGCTTGAGCGCCGGCGCCCCCGAAGCGACGGGCGCTACCGCTACCGGCACGTCCACTGCTGGCCGGATCCCCGATACCGGGGTAGCGGTTCCGCCGCCGCCGGTACAGATGCCCGCTCCGCAAACCACGACGGCGGGCCTCGCTGACACCTATCCGCCGAATCCGCTGGACTCCGATTTGGGAACCCCCGATCCGCTCCGCGACGCCKGGCAGGGCCGCCGGTCCTCAGAGTCCGTGGCTGGTGAGCCATTGCAGCAGGCTGATCCGCTGCGCGATGACCCCTTTGATGGTGGCCGTCGATGAGCAGCGAAATGCCTCCCACGGCCGCGCAGGCAAAGGCTGAATCGACGTCCCTGGGTGACCTCCTCGGTGAGGTCACACGGGACATGTCCACCCTGATGCGACAGGAAGTGGAACTGGCCAAGGTCGAACTCAAGCAGTCCGCCACCCGGGCAGGCAAAGGCACCGGCATGCTCGCCGGCGCCGGCGTCGCTGGCCATTTCGTGCTCCTGTTCCTGTCTTTGGCGCTCTGGTGGGCGCTGGGGATCGTGATGGGACTGGGCTGGTCCGGCGTTGTTGTCGCCGTCATCTGGGCAGTTGTCGCCGCCGTTCTGGCAGCCATGGGCCGCAAGGAACTGAACGCGATCAAGGGCATGCCGAGGACGGCTGAAACCCTCCAGGAAATCCCGCCCACCCTAAAACCCAACTCCTAAGATTCAGCGAGGAAACACGATGAGCGAAAACCCGGATGTCATCCGAGCAGATATTGAAGCAACCCGTGCCCGCCTGGGCACAAACGTGGACGCCGTCGCTGACAAAGTCACGCCGTCGCATATCGTCCAGCGGCAGACGGATAGAGTCAAAGAGAACGTCAAAGACGCCGTCTTCGGAGTAAAGGATAAAGTCATGGGAGCCGCAGACCATACCGCCGACCACGTCCACTCCACCACCGGAAGCGTCGGCTCGCATGTGAGCGACGCGGGCTCCGCAGTTGCGGGCGCGCCGGGCCAGCTGAAGAACAGGACACAGGGGAACCCATTGGCTGCCGGGTTGATCGCCTTTGGTGCCGGCCTGCTCGTTTCCTCCCTGATCCCGGCCAGTCAGAAGGAGCGTGAAGCCGCTGATGCCCTCAAATCGGCAGCCGAGCCACTCACCACGGAACTGACGGACGCCGCCAAGCAGGTAGCCGAAGGGCTCAAGGCGCCCGCCCAGGAAGCTGTGGAGAACGTCAAGGCCACTGCCGCGGACGCAACCGATCACCTCAAGGCAGACGGGCACGCCGCTGTGGAGGACGTCAAGGATCGGACTGCCGAAGCCAAGGACAACGTTCAGCAGGCCTGAGGCCGCGTCTGAATAAGGCCGGCTGCCCTCGCTGATGCGCTGGGCGGCCGGCCATTTCCCTTAACCCCACGAAGGAATTTCCAATGGCCAAGAACCCAACCAAGGCAGAAAATGAATCCATGACTGACGCCGAAACGGACGAGAGCAGCACCGCCAAGGCCCGCACGGCACCTGCCCCGGACGACTCCCGTAAACCGGACAGCCCGGCCGACGTCACTAAGCCCTCGTGGAAGTACATCGCCAAAAAGACCCTGCGTGAATTCACTAAGGACCAGTGCCCGGATCTCGCCGCAGCACTGACCTATTACGCGGTGCTTTCTATTTTCCCGGCGCTGTTGGCCCTCGTGTCGTTGCTGGGCATTTTCGGGGACGCCAAGAAGACCACATCCGCTCTCATGGAGATCGTTCAAGGATTCGCGCCCGGTGACACCGTTGACGCGATCCGCCAGCCAATCGAGCAGCTCAGCAGTTCCTCCGCTGCCGGCCTCACCCTGGTACTCGGCATCCTCACCGCCCTCTGGTCCGCCTCCGGTTATGTCGGAGCCTTTGGCCGGGCAATGAACCGGATCTACGAAATTGACGAGGGCCGGCCGTTCATCAAACTTCGGGGCACGATGCTCGCCGTCACCATTGCCGCCGTGCTGATCGTCCTCGTGCTTTCAGCCATGCTAGTGCTGAGCGGGCCGGTGGCGGACGCTGTCGGCAACTCGATCGGCCTGGGCGGGGCCGTCCTGACGGCGTGGAACATTCTCAAGTGGCCGGTGATTCTGTTGCTCGTGATTCTGGTGATCGCCATCCTCTACTACGCTACGCCGAACGTAAAGCAGCCCAAGTTCCGCTGGATGAGCCTGGGTTCCGCTATCGCCTTGGTCATCTTCCTGCTGGCGTCCTTGGCCTTCGCTTTCTATGTGGCCAACTTCAATAGCTACGAGAAGACCTATGGTGCGATCGGCGGCGTCATCATCTCGCTGCTGTGGCTCTGGATCCTGAACATGTCGTTGCTGTTCGGTGCCGAGTTCGACGCCGAGATGGAGCGTGGACGCCAACTCCAGGCCGGCATTGAGGCCGAAGAGACCATCCAATTGCCGCCACGGGACACGAAACAGAGCGACAAGCTCCAGGCCCGCGAAGAAGAGGACATTCGCCGCGGGCGCGAGCTCCGGGAACAGCACGGGATCCAGCCTGAACGGCAGGAAGGCAATACCCAACCCCGCGACACGGACGGAGTGGGGCGCCCCTAACCCGCGGAAATGTCAGGCATCACTGATGGCGGCGAGTTTGACGTTGTCCTTCTGACCTTCCCATGTGCCGGTCAGCGCGAGCGGGCCGGCCGGTTGCTCATCCAGGTCCAGCCGCCGGATAACAAGCAGGTGAAGGTCAGCAGTCTCGATGGCGGTGCCGGCGTCGGTGGCGCGCGGTGCCGCTGAAGAGACGTCAGGGACTGAATCGAGTTTCGGCCCGGTGCTTCGCACGAAGACCGTCTGGGCCAGGAGTTCCAGGTTTTCCCCTTTTTGGAGGTATTGCTCTGCCTGCGGCCGGCCCAGCATGATGCTCGCCGCCAGCGCTGCCACGTAGATTGGATCGGCGCAGGCATCGTAAACCCACCTCGGGCCGAGAACCGAGTGCTGCATGGTTCCGACCAACCAGGATTCCGCGCCGGCCAAGGGTTGGGCCCTGTACGTGAGTGGGACTTGAAAAGTGGAGTTACCCACCGACACGATGATGGTTTCTATGCCGACCTCGCCGGCCCCGGCCGAGTGTCGTTGTTCCAGATCCAGTGGCGCCCATGATGAAGCGTTGAGGGTGTTCAGCATCGTCGCAGACTACCTCTTCACGCCCCCTGCGGTCTTGAGCACGGCGGGGTGCGGATAGCAGAGCAGCGCGTTAGGTCTCCCGGTCGATCTGCAGGTAGCTGAGTCCGCTGACATCGAGCCAGAATTTGGTCGGAGTCTCTACGAGACGCAGCAGGACGCCCCCGCAGGAACTGCAGCGCACAACCATTCCCGGGGCATCGGCATAGACCGCTGCTTCCCCGAAGACCCTGACCGCGCCACAATTCTTGCACCGACCGATCGCTGCAATGATGTCGATGCGGAACAGTTCCCACAGGGGTCCTGCTGCCGCGTTCCCGTCAAGATGAGGTATCGGATTGCCTGCGGTCCCGGCGATATCCTGGTCCTCGAGGCGCGGGTCCTCAGCACCAGGGGAAGCGGAGCCGTTGTTGCCAGTCACCGTGTTCCTCCCGTTCCGCCAAAGCGTTCGGTCTTGATGGAGGCGGCAGGATAGCCCGCCTGCACCATCCACACTGTGACCGTTTCGACAAACATCGTCTGACCGCAGATGAAAATGTCGGGTGCCATGTCCGCCGGCAGGATGCTTGCCAACAGTGTTTCGGCGGTGAGTCGCTTCGGGGCCCTTGGCCAGCCCTCCGGAACTTCGCGTGTATAGACATAGTCGACCGTCAGCTTGGGAGATCCCTGGTTCAAGGTGAGCAGCTCCTCCCGATAGAACCCTGCCTCGGGCGATTTCAGCGAGTACAGCAACCGGAACTGTGAAGGATTCCCGGATGCCTCGTGGGCGCGGATCATGGACATGAGCGGGACAATGCCGGATCCCCCGGCGATGAGCTGAACCGGGTTGGGGTCGGTCGGAAGCCAGACGAACCAGCCGCCGACGGGCCCCCGGATCTCCAACTGGTCCCCGACCATCAGGTCTCTGACCAGATAGGGGGAGACCTCCCCGTTGGCCAGTTCGTCGACCGTGATCTCCAGGAGTTCGTCCATGCCGGCTGTGGCTACTGAGTAGGACCGCACCGCCGTGTATCCGTCGTCCGCCGTGAGCCGGATATCGATGTGCTGGCCGGCAAGGTTGCCGTTCAGCCCGTCCACGCGCAGGCCGATGGTTCTGGAGGATTCCGTTTCAGGAACGCCGCGGATCACCTCGGCGACGCGCCACAGGGTGCTCATCTGTCCTGCCTCATGAGTAGCGCTCCTCGCGCCAGGGGTCGCCGTAGATGTGGTACCCGTTCGATTCCCAGAAGCCGGGAACATCGTGCGGCATCAGCTCGATGCCATTGATCCACTTCGCACTCTTCCAAAAGTACAAGTGGGGTATCAGCAGGCGGGCGGGGCCACCGTGGGCCCGTTCCAGAGGCTCACCGTCGAATTGCCACGCCACCCATGCCTGGCCGTCCAGCAGGTCCTGCAACGGGACATTGGTCGTATAGCCGCCGTAGGAGTGAGCCGTAGTGAACTCGGACGTTGTTTCCACATCCGCGAACAAGGTGTCCAGGGACACCCCGCGCCACGAGGTGCCCAGCTTGGACCAGCTGGTCACGCAATGAATATCGGTCCGGATGTCGACCTGCGGTAGTGCCAAGAGCTCATCCCAGGACCAGGCGCGGCGCTGCCCAGTCTCCGTAGTAATGAAGAATTCCCAGTCAGCCCGGGCGATATAAGGTGCAGGGCCCGCCGTCAGTACGGGAAAGCTTGGCGTCTCGTATTGGCCGGGTGGTAACGCTGGATTGCCGGTGCGCCGTTTTCCATGAAAACCAGACGAGATGATTCCCATCATGTACCTCCGATGCGGAGCTCCGCCGGTCGAATGTAATCGGTGCCCCAACGATAGGGCAACGGCGGGACAGAGACCAGACATAAAAATATACTCCGGCGACGGGCTGAACGTCCTTCCATATGTGAGTCCGGCAACCGCCGGGGCGGGTGTAGCTTGAAGGATGGGTTCCCTACCGTCGGCGCGTACGCAGAGGCTCGTGCTGTGGATCGCGATTCTCGCTTCCTTTGTGTCGTTTCTCGACGGCAGCGTCATCAACGTAGCGCTGCCGGCCATTTCCCGTGAACTGGGCGGCGGACTGACAACGCAGCAATGGGTTGTCGATGCCTACCTGATCACCCTGGGGTCACTGATCCTGGTCGCCGGTTCGCTCTCTGATTTGTTGGGCCGGGTTGTCATTCTCCGGGCAGGCCTGATCGGGTTCGGCGCGACATCAGTGATGTGTGCGCTGGCACCCACAGCGGACTGGCTGGTCCTTGCCAGGGCGCTTCAAGGCGTGGCGGGCGCCTTGCTGGTGCCCAGCTCTCTGGCTCTGATCACATCAAACTTCGACGAAGCGCCCCGGGCGAAGGCAATCGGCCAGTGGACTGCTGGTACAACCGTGGCTTTCATCGCGGGACCCCTGCTTGGTGGAGTGCTCGTTGATTCGGTGGGCTGGCGCTGGATCTTCGGAATCAACGTCCTGCCCATTGCCGTGACCTTGTACTTGCTAGCCGTGCTGCGGGTCAAGGATGTTCGCAAGGAGGGCGTGCGGATCGACTACGCGGGTGCCGTGCTCTGTGTGCTCGGGTTGGCGGGGCCGGTCTACGCGCTGATCGAACAGGGCAACTACGGCTGGGGGAGCCCACTCATTCTGATGCCCCTCGTCCTCGGCATCCTGTGCCTCGCCGGGTTCATTTGGCGGGAAAAGAC
>NZ_JBFTZL010000169.1:0-14278 GCF_056406825.1 Arthrobacter sp. P1_A5
GCCCCTTCCTGGGTGGAAGGGGCCACGGCCTGTGCTGCTCGGACGGAGCGTCTGCTGCCCGGATACCGCCTAGTGCGCATCCTCCGTCAGGAGAAGGTCGCGTCCCACCGTCTCGGGCGTGAAGAAGGTGGTGACGAACGAGATCAGCGCCAGGACCAGCGAGTAGATGGCGAGCACCAGCCAGGAATGGTCCGTGGCGGCCAGYAGCGCGGCGCCGACCAGCGGGACCAGGCCGCCGGCCAGGACGGCGGAGAGCTCCCGGCTCATGGCCACGCCGGTGAAGCGGTACTGCGAGCCGAAGAGTTCAGGCAGCAGCGGGCACTGCGGGCCGAGCATGGACTGAACGCCGAGGGCGATGCCCACCACCATGACAATCCAGACCAGCGTGACATTGCCCAGCGTCACCAGGTAGAACGCCGGAAGCGCGATGAGCGCCTGGAACAGTGCACCGTAGCGGTAGACCGGCACCCGGCCGAACCTGTCGGACAGCGCACCGAAAGTGATCACCATGACGGCCGCGAAGCCCGCGGCGATGAGCAGGCCGACCGGACCGATGAACTTGTCGCCGGGAAAAACGCCGTCCTTGGCCGCCAGGAACGCGATGAGCAGGGCGGAGTAGATCGAGGAATTGCCGTTTTCGCCCATCCGCAGGCCGATGCCGATCAGCACGTTCTTCTTCGAGTGCTTCCACAGCTGGCCGATGGGGTTCTTGACCACATTCTTGTGCTTTTCCAGTTCCTGGAAGACGGGCGTTTCCTTCAGCCGGAGCCGGATGAAGATGGCCACCACAACCAGGAGCACGCTGGCCAGGAAGGGCACCCGCCACAGCCAGCCCTCCAGGACGGCCTTGTCTGCCATGGCAATGAGCGCGAACGTTCCGGCGCCGAGCAGGGTTCCCAGCTGGATGCCGACGAACGGGAGCGAAGCGAAGAAGCCACGACGGCGGCGCGGCGCGACTTCGGAAATCAGCGTGGTGGCGCCGGCCTGGTCAGCGCCGGCACCCAGTCCCTGCAGGATGCGCAGCGTCACCAGAAGAACGGCGCCGAGCATGCCGGCCTGTTCGTACGTCGGCAGCAGGCCGATGGCGAAGCTGGCGGTCCCCATCAGGCCGATGGTGAGGATCAGGACCATCTTGCGGCCGAACCGGTCGCCGATGTAGCCGAAGACCATCCCGCCGAAGGGCCGGGCCGCGAAGCCCACACCGTACGTGGCGAAGGATGCAATCAGGGCCCCGTCCTCGCCGAGCGGCTTGAAGAACAGCGGGCCAAAGATCAGGGCGGAGGCCAGCCCGTAGATGTAGAAGTCGTAGTACTCCAGCGCGGAGCCCACAGAGCTGGCAAGCGTTGCCCGTCGCAGCTGTTCCGGATCGACGACGGCGCCGTCCGCTTCAGCGAGCGGTGTATTAGTACTAGTTGTCACAAGCACTCCCTCAAGAACACTCCAGACCCCCGTTGGTCTGGTGGGTGTGAGCAACCCCAAGGAGTCGATCACTATGCTGAACAGAGTACAGCATAGTGATCGCCTAGCCAATGAATAATCAGATTTATTCCGGACGTCCCGAAACGCTCAGCAGCGCTGGCCCCTAGCCCATGGGATTGCCGAGGGACCGGGCGAGGTCCTGGAGTTCCTTCACCATCATGGCGCCCTGCTCCTGCGAGTAAGTCGCCTTCAGCGCGGTGACCGAAAGGCCGAGGCTGGGCCCGTGTGCGCCCCGGGTCGGGACGGCGACGGCCAGGCACACGACGCCGGTGGTGGATTCCTCGTCCTCGAACGCATACCCCTGCTCCCGGATGAGCGTGAGCTGCGCCTTGAGCTCGGCACCCGTGCGCAGCGACTTCGGCGTCAGGACCGGAAGAGTCGCGTCGTCGGGAAACATCTCGTCGACGTCGTGATCATGCAGCCGCGCGATCAGGGCCTTGCCCACGGCACAGAGGGACACAGGCATCTTGTCGCCGATATTGGACGTCAGGCGCACCGCCGGGTGCCCTTCGTAGCGGGCGAGGTAGATGACATTTGTTCCGTCCAGCATGGCGATCCGGACCGTCTCTCCCGAGAGTGTCGGGGCCTGTTCACAGAAGCGGTAGAACTCCTGGACCTCGTCGAGGCGGCTGAGGTAGGCAGCACCCAGCTCAACCAGCTTCCGGCCGAGGGTGAACTCCGCGCCCTGGCGGCTGATAAGCCTCGCCTCCTCGAGCGCGAGCAGGAGGTTGGAGGTGGAGGACTTAGGGATTCCCAGTTCCCGGGACAGGTCACTGAGCGTGAGGCGTCCGGTCGCGGATGCCGCCAGGGCTTCCAGCACGGCGGCGGCACGGGTGACAGCCGGTGCGGGTGACGCGCTCCCCAATCCGTCGGAGGGTCGGGAAACTCGGGAATCGGCCATGATTCTCCTTCAGGTATCGCGCGCAAGTCGCCGCGCCACTCGTTCGAATGCCGTCCAGTCAGCTGAACACTAACCATCATAATGTCTGGCGCCTCAAACCGGGACCGGCAAAGCCCGTGCATCCATTGCTCCCCTGTCGGCGGGCCTCGTCGGGGACCGCCGGCCCCTTAGGCGGCAGACACCACGGGGTTCGTCAGCTCGCCGATGCCGGCAATGTGGCACGTGACGGTGTCGCCGGGGACGATCGGCGCACACTCGGCGGGGAATCCCGTCAGCACCAGGTCACCCGGGTGAAGAGTCATGAAGGAAGTGAGATAGGTGAGGATTTCCTCCACTTTCCAGCCAAGGTCGGCGGAGCTGGCTGCCTGGAGTTCCCGACCATTGTGTTTGATGCCGATCGCCAGGTCGTCACCGTTCAGGTCCGTGACGATCCAGGGCCCCACGGGCGTGAACGTGTCCTGGCTCTTGGCGCTGATCCACAGCTCATCGGATTCCTGCAGATTCCTGGCGGAGACGTCATTTCCTATGGTGTAGCCCAGGACCGCGCCCATGGCGTTGCCGGGCGTCAGTCCGCGGGCCCTGCTCCCGATGACGAGGGTCAGTTCGGCCTCCGGCTCGACGCGCCCCACGCCCGGCCGGAGTTCAACCGCGTCCCCCGGGCCGACCACGCTGGTGGACGCCTTGTGGAAGGCCTGCGGCGGAAGCCCGCGACCGGCGGCACCGGTATTGTGCGCCATGCCCAGGACGTTGGCCGGGACACAGGGCGCGAGGAACGTGAACGACGCTTCCTCCACCGTCGCGCCGGCCCCCCAACCGCTGCGGGGCAGGCTGCCGGCATTGGCGGCAGAACCCGGGAACGGAGAGGGTGTCACCGTCCACGCCCTGCCCGCCGCACTGCCAAAGTCCGCTGCGTCGTTGGCGACGAAGAAGTATTCGTCCGCGGCAGCCGGGGAAAGCGGGCGGACTCTGGCGATTCGGCGGGCACTCGTAGCGGTCATGAAAACATCCTAGGCGGCGGACTCCCGGGGCCCGCGATTAGGCCATCGAGTGGCGTAATTCTGGCGCGCAGAAACCCCGCCGGTGTTTCACATTTCCAAGCGTTCACGGTATATTCATTACAAGCCTTCCACCGCGGCATCCCCCAATAGTCGCGGTGGAAGGCTTTTCCAATGCCCGGGTGATACCAGGGTCCGGGGTCCCCTTTTGAGCTGGCCGGGCCGGGCGATTGTTGCCCGCGCAGGCAGCCTACGCGGCGTCCGCAACGGCCCCCCGCAGCCGCCAGCCCCCACCGAGGCCGTCCCGGATCAGTTCCATGGTGGTCAGGGCAGATCCGCGGTTGCGGCCGAGCTTCGCCTGGACCTGCCAGACTTCGACGTCCACGCGGCTCAGGCCCTTGGGCATCCGGCGCTCGGCCTCCCACCAGCTGACCCGCTCGAACCAACGCACGGGCTCGGCCCCGATCAACCATTCCCTGCCCCCGCGCACTACCGCCAGGGGCCGCCCGTCCGGGCCTGTTTTCACCATCACGTGTTCCATGCCCGTCACAGTAGGGCGGAGCCCTGACATTTTCGGGGCGCACAGCATCCCCCGCCGGAACGCACAAACCCCGCCCTTCCGGACCGCGTGGTCCGGAAAAGCGGGGTTTTCTGTGGTGGGTCCTACCGGGATCGAACCGATGACATCCACGGTGTAAACGTGGCGCTCTACCAGCTGAGCTAAAGACCCAAACCGCGGCATCCGCGCCTCAGCGCTTCAACCAACGAACAGCTACTGTACCGGATGTCACCGGCCAAGCGCCAATCGGCCCGGCCGTCGCTACAGGGGCGGCAGCTCGGCGGCGAGCCAGGTCAAGGCCCCGCTGACGCCTGCCTCCAGCTTGATGGTGGCGAGGCCGTCCCCGCGGGTCGGTCCCCTGTTGATGATGACCACGGCTTTGCCCTGCTTCGCCGCATGGCGGACAAAACGCAGGCCGCTCATCACGGTGAGCGACGAGCCGGCCACCAGGAGCGCCCGGGCGGCGTCGACCATGGCGTACGAGCGCTCCACCCGGTCCTTGGGCACGTTTTCCCCGAAGTACACGAAGTCCGGTTTTAGGGTGCCGCCGCAGGCCGGACAACGGGCGACGATGAACGATCCAATCAGTTCGGTGTCCTCGACGGCGGCATCGGCGTCCGGCGCCATTTCAACCACCCCKGCCGCCTGTGCCCGTTCCAGGAACCCGGGGTTGAGTTCTTCCAGGACACCGGCCAGCATCCGGCGGCTGAACCGCCGGTGGCAGTCCAGGCACACCACCTGGTCGAACCGGCCGTGCAGGTCCACGACGTTGACGCTGCCGGCGTCCTCGTGGAGCCGGTCCACGTTTTGTGTGATGAGGCCGGTGAGAAGCCCCCGTTGCTCCAGCCGGGCTACAGCGGCATGGCCATCGTTCGGATCCGCCCTGCGCAGATGTGACCAGCCGATGTGGTTGCGGGCCCAGTAGCGCTGCCGGTTTCCCGGCTCGCCGATGAATTCCTGGTAGGTCATGGGGGTCCGCGGTGCGGCGCCGGGCCCGCGGTAGTCGGGGATGCCTGAATCCGTACTCAGGCCGGCGCCTGTCAGCACGGCGAACTGCTCCCCGGACAGGATTCCGTGGATGTCTTGCAGGGCCTCCAATTCGGTGCGCTGGAGTTCCGCGGCGCTCCCGGCGGCCGTAACCGGCGGGAGGCTGGCAAACCCGGTCATGCCGATTCCTGGCCGCCGCTGCCTCACCGGATCAGCTCCCGCCGAGTCCTGTGAGGGCCGCCCGGTATTCGCCGAAGTCGCGGGCCTGGCCGCGCGGATTCACCACGACGTAGCGGACGATTCCCGCAGCGTCGATGATGAAGGTGCCGCGCAGCGCCATGCCGCTGTCAGGGTCGAACACACCGTAAGCCGAGGCCACGGCGCCGTGCGGCCAGAAGTCGGCCAGCAGATCGAAGCCGTAGCCTTCCTTTTCGGCATAGGCACGCTGGGCGAATTTGCTGTCCACCGAGACTGCCAGCACGACGGCGTCGGCATCCTCGAACAGTGCCAAGTTGTCCCGGATTTCGCAGAGTTCCCCGGTGCAGATCCCGGAGAAGGCAAACGGGTAGAAGACTATGGCGACGTTGCGGCCGCGGAAGTCCGAGAGGCGCACCGGTTCGCCGAATTGATTGGCGAGCTCGAAATCCGGTGCGGGATCGCCGACGCCGGGAACGGGACTCACGGCGGAGCCCGGCCCGGAGGCCTCGCGCTGGACCGCTTGGGTCACTTGTTCTTCCGCGTGACCAACCGGGTGGCGCTCCAGTCCTTCGAGACGCCGGCGGAGGTGGTGTAGTGGAGCCCTGCGGTGGGCGCGGCGTCCTGGATGTCCGCGGGCGAGACGTAGCCGTCCCGGCCGGACTTGGGAGTCAGGACCCAGACAACGCCGCCCTCGGTGAGAGTGGTCAGCGAATCGACCAGCGTGTCCACAAGGTCTCCGTCACCTGCCCGCCACCAGAGAATGGCGGCATCGACCACCTCGTGATCGTCCTCATCGAGAAGCTCAGAGCCCGTGAGATCTTCGATATCGTCCCGCAAGTCGAAGTCGACATCGTCGTCATAACCGAATTCCTGAATCAGGTCCCCGTCTTTGAAACCCAGTTTCTCCGCCACATTTACCGAAGTGGCGGCGTCGGCCTCGCTCACGTGTTGCTCCTATGCTTTTTGAATTGCTTCATGTTTTCAATGGCACTAGTGATTTCCATTACTCCAAGCCAACACCCTTTGAGCTCTCGCTTCAAGCTGTTGGCACCGCGATCCGCCATATTCTGCGTCACACAGGCCGATCCGGAGGCTGCCGGGCAGCGCTTCGTCACACAACCAGTATGCCCGTGAAATACGGGGACGGGTCCATAGGGCGGCTACGCATCCATCAGCCCGCACGGCTAGAGTGGCTGATGACGACTACGCCTGCGCGGGCAACCGCCCGGCTAATACACAGGCAGGCGTACCGTGATTGGACCTTGCCCGGCGCATACGACCGGGCTGATGTAACCGATATGTCGCACACGTCGCGTTCACGCCAGGCAGTCACCCTGCCCGGAGCTGAGGGTGCCGATAGATGCGCTCAAAGAGAGGTTGGACGTGGCTGCAGGAGAAGATACCTCCCATATCCTCAGCGGGTTGACAAACCAGCTGCCTGATCGTGATCCGGAAGAGACCGCCGAGTGGCTGGAGTCCCTGGATACCCTGATTCAGGAACAAGGCACCGAACGTGCCCAGTACATTATGCGAAGCCTGCTCCAGCGGGCCGGCGCGCAGTCCGTGGGTGTTCCGATGGTCACCACCACGGACTACGTCAACACCATCCCGGTCGACCAGGAAGCGGCATTCCCYGGSGATGAGGAGATCGAACGCAAATACCGTGCCTGGCTGCGCTGGAATGCCGCKGTGATGGTGCACCGGGCKCAGCGGGCGGACATCGGCGTCGGCGGCCACATCTCCACCTACGCCGGYGCCGCGACCCTGTACGAGGTCGGCTTCAACCACTTCTTCCGCGGCAAGGACCACCCCRGCGGCGGCGACCAGGTYTTCTTCCAGGGCCACGCCTCGCCCGGCATGTACGCCCGTGCCTTCATGGAAGGCCGGCTCTCCGAGGAGGACCTGGACGGGTTCCGGCAGGAGAAGTCCAAGGAAGGGCACGCCCTGTCCTCCTATCCGCACCCGCGCCTGATGCCGGAGTTCTGGGAATTCCCCACCGTCTCGATGGGCATCGGCCCGATGAACGCCATCTACCAGGCCCAGTCCAACCGGTACCTGCACAACCGCGGCATCAARGACACCTCGGACCAGCAGGTCTGGGCGTTCCTGGGCGACGGCGAAATGGACGAGCCCGAGTCCCGCGGCCTGCTCCAGCTCGCGGCCAACGACAAGCTCGATAACCTCAACTTCGTGATCAACTGCAACCTCCAGCGCCTCGACGGTCCCGTCCGCGGCAACGGCAAGATCATGCAGGAACTCGAAGCGTTCTTCCGCGGTGCCGGCTGGAACGTCATCAAGGTCGTCTGGGGCCGGGAGTGGGATGACCTGCTGGCCAAGGACGAGGACGGCTCGCTCGTGAAGATCATGAACGAGACCGTCGACGGGGACTACCAGACGTACAAGGCCGAGTCCGGCGCGTTCGTCCGCGAGCATTTCTTCGGCAAGACCCCGCAGACCAAGGAAATGGTCCAGGACCTGACCGACGACCAGATCTGGAACCTCAAGCGCGGCGGYCACGACTACAACAAGGTCTACGCCGCCTACAAGGCCGCGACCGAGTTCAAGGGCAAGCCCACGGTCATCCTGGCGCACACGGTCAAGGGCTACGGCCTGGGCACCCACTTCGAGGGCCGCAACGCGACCCACCAGATGAAGAAGCTCACCCTCGCGGACCTCAAGGCCTTCCGCGACCACCTGCGCATCCCGATCACGGACGACCAGCTCGAAGCGGACCTCTACCGGCCGCCGTACTACCACCCCGGCATGGACTCCCCCGAGATCCAGTACCTGATGGACCGCCGCAAGCAACTCGGCGGCTTCGTCCCCGAGCGGCGACATTCGGCATGGACGCGTTCTTCCCGACGGCGAAGATCTACAACCCGGACGGCCAGGGCTACCTCTCCGTGGACCGGGAGCTCGTCCTTGCCTATAAGGAATCGGCCCAGGGCCAGCTGATCCACCCGGGCATCAATGAAGCCGGGGCGGTGGCGGCCTTCACCGCCGCCGGAACGTCCTACGCCACGCACGGCGAACCGCTCGTGCCGGTCTACGTCTTCTACTCGATGTTCGGCTTCCAGCGCACCGGCGATTCCTTCTGGGCGGCCGCCGACCAGATGACCCGCGGGTTCATCATCGGCGCCACGGCAGGACGCACCACGCTGACCGGCGAAGGCCTGCAGCATGCCGACGGGCACTCCCCGATCCTGGCGGCAACCAACCCGGCCGTCATCACCTACGACCCGGCGTTCGGGTACGAAATGGGCCACATCATCCGGGACGGCCTGGAGCGGATGTATGGGCGCGGCGAAGCCGGGAAAGAAATTGCCGGCAACGATCCGTCGCGGAACCTGATGTACTACCTCACGGTGTACAACGAGCCGATCGTGCAGCCGGCCGAACCCGAAAACCTCGACGTCAACGGTGTCCTGAAAGGCATCTACCGGGTGTCGGCGTCGGACTTTGACGGGCCTAAAAGCCAGATCCTGGCCTCCGGCGTGTCCGTTCCGTGGGCCCTCGAAGCCCAGCGGATCCTCGCCGAGGACTGGGGCGTCTCGGCGGACGTCTGGTCCGTGACCTCCTGGACCGAACTCCGCCGCGACGCCATGGCCGCCGAGGAAGAGGCCTTCCTCAACCCCGGCCAGCCCGCCCGCGTCCCGTTCGTGGCCCAGCAGCTCGCCGGTGCCACCGGGCCGGTCGTGGCGGTCACCGACTACATGAAGGCCGTGCCGGACCAGATCCGGCAGTTCCTGCCGCACCAGTTCGCCTCGCTCGGCGCGGACGGCTTCGGCTTCTCCGACACCCGCGCCGCGGCCCGCCGTTTCTTCAAGAACGACACGCACTCGATTGTAGTGAAGACCCTCCAGCTGCTGGCCTCGCGCGGAGAGGTCGACGGCGGGGTGCCCGCCTACGCGATAGACCGCTACAAGCTCCTGGACGTCACCGCCGGGACCACCGGCGGAGCGGGCGGCGACGCCTGAGAAGCGCGTTATGGTGGGCAGATGAGCGACAGCAGAGCGCACGGCACCGGATCCGGCGGCACGACGGCGGTGCTGCTGGCCGCCGGAGCCGGGACGCGGCTGGGGCTCGGGCCGAAGGCATTGCTCCCCCTCCGCGGCCGCACGCTGGTCGAAGTGCTCGCTGACGTGCTGCTATCGGGCGGCTGCCGGGAGGTGGTGGTGGTGCTTGGCGCGGATGCGGCAAGGGTCCGCGCCGCCACCGAACTCGGCCGGCACCGGGTCATCGACAACCCGCACTGGGCCAGCGGGATGGGCAGCTCGTTCCGGGCCGGTATCACCGCTGCGGCCCCGGAGGACCATGTGCTCATTGCGCTGGTGGACGAGCCCGGCCTGACCAAAAAGACCGTCACCCGGCTGCTGGGGTCCCACCGGCCAGGCCGGGTGACGGCGGCCGCCTACCGCGACGCGGACGGGAAACTGCAGCGGGGACACCCGCTGCTGCTCGATGCCGGTCTTCGAACCGAAGCCGCGGAAACCGCTACGGGCGACGCCGGCGCCCGGCATTTCCTGCGGGCCCACCCGGACCTGGTTGATCTGGTGGATTGCAGCGACCTCTCCAACGGCGAGGACCTCGACTCCCCCGAACAGCTCCACCTCCTCGATTAATAACAACGCGGGGTCAGCAGCTCCTGCAGTCCACGCTTGAACCCGGACCGGCCGCCGTGCGCCGGGTGCCTGATTTTCGGCACGTCCATGCCGCTGCGCTGCAGGCTGCGGTAGGCCACGTTGCCCACGGCCACCACGGTATCGATGCGGAACGCCTCAGCGAGCGCCTGCCAAAACGGAGTTCCCAGCGCAGCCTCGGAAGCCTTTGGCGTGCGGTTGGACAGCGGCCGCCCGGGCACGTGGGTGTGCCACGGGCAGGCGCTCCACAGCAGGGGCAGGAATTCCAGCTCGGCCAGCACCTGCCACATCACCGTGGCCGTCGGCTCCGCAGCGATTCCCGCAGCTTCCGCCGGGAGCACGTAGCCCTTCCCCGGCCCGAAAAGCCCAAACTCGTTGGCTGGGCCCTCGAACATGGTGCGGTTCGTGAAGGGAACCCCGGTGATCCTCATGCCCCTATAACCGGGGGCTTCCCCCACGAGCAGGACCTTGGGGTCGCGGTCCTGCATCTCCCGCAGGTAGATGGCCAGGTTCCGCCGGCGCTGCGCATTTCCCGGCGCGGTGTGATCGAAGAAGTTGTTGCACCCGGGTCCTGTTGCCACGGCCGCAAGACGGTCAACAAAGCCATCGATGGAGGATGAAGTCATTCCGTACCCGTTTCGTTGACAGCCGGTAGGTCCTCCAGAATATCCGGGCCGCTACACCGTCGGCGCAGGCGAGCCGCTTTAGCATGGGGGGATGACGGACATGACCATCTTCACGGTGGGGCACTCCACTCATCCCATTGGCGAATTCATCGGCATCCTGCAGGCCCACGGCGTCAAGAAGCTGATCGACGTGCGCACCGTCCCGAAGTCGCGCCACAATCCACAGTTCAACGGGGACGCGCTGGCCGCGAGCGTGCGGGCCAGCGGAATCACCTACCGGCGAATGGAATCCCTCGGTGGTCTGCGGCACGCCCGGAAGGACAGCCCCAACGGCGCCTGGCGCAACGCGTCGTTTCGGGGATATGCGGACTACATGCAGACCGAAGAATTCTCCGCGGCCATCGACCAGCTGCTGGACCGCGGGCGGGCCAACGATTCGGCAATCATGTGCGCGGAAGCCGTCCCGTGGCGCTGCCACCGCTCGCTGATCGGTGACGCGCTCCTGGTCCGGAATGTCGGGGTGCTGGACATCATGACGGAAAAGTCCGCGAAACCCCACACCCTGACTTCCTTCGCCCGCGTTGAGGGGAAGCGGGTGTGGTACCCGCCGGCCTAACGTCGGCTACGCCAACCACAACGCGAGGTCAGCTACGGCCCTGAACCACGCCGCCATGGGCCGTTTCTGACCTTGCATTGGTTTGAGGAGGGTCTACCAGCGGGGGTGGATCGATTCGCGGAAGTAGCGGTCATAGATTTCGCGGACGCCGACGTCGAAGGTGGCGTCAATGCCGCTGACATCCGCCGCGGCGGCGTTGGCGCGCGCCTGGTCCACGTTCCGCGCGCCCGGGATCACCGTGCTGACGCCGTCCTGCGCCGCGATCCAGGCGATGGCCGCCTGGGCGGTGCTGACGCCGTCGGGCACCAGTTCCTCGAACTCGGCCACCGCTTTGAGGCCCTGGCCGAAGTCCACGCCGGAGAAGGTCTCCCCGACGTCGAACGCTGAGCCGGTGCGGTTATAGTTCCGGTGGTCGTCCTCGGCGAAGGTCGTGTCCGCAGTGTATTTTCCGGAGAGCAGCCCGGAGGCGAGCGGGACGCGGGCGATGATGCCCACGCCGGCGGCCTCAGCCGCGGGCAGCACCTTGTCCAGCGGCTTGAGCCGGAAGGCGTTGAGGATGATCTGCACGGTGGCGGTGCCTTCGTGGCGCATGGCCTCGAGGGCTTCCTCGGTCCGCTCCACACTGACGCCGTAGTTCCGGATGGCGCCCTCGGCCACGAGCGTGTCCAGCGCGTCGTAGACCTCGTCGTTGCCGTACACGGCGGTGGGCGGGCAGTGCAGCTGGACCAGATCCAGCTGCTCGACGCCCAGGTTGCGCCGCGACCGGTCCGTCCATTCGCGGAAGTTGGCGAGGTTGTAGTTCTCCGGCCGCTGCTCCACCCGCCGGCCCATCTTGGTGGCCACCGTGATGTCCAGACCGGGGTTGTCCGCGAGGAACGCGCCGATGGCCTGCTCGCTGCGGCCGTCGCCATAGACGTCCGCGGTGTCGAAGAACGTGACGCCCGCTTCGGCGGAGGCCGCCAGGATGGCCTGCGCCTGCGCGGGGTCCACGTTGCCCCAGTCCGCGCCGAGCTGCCAGGTCCCCAGCCCGACGGTGGAGACGTTTCGTCCGGTTTTGCCCAAGATTCGTTGTTCCATCGTCCGACTATAGGCCGTTAACGGCCTCAAAGCGGGGGAACCAGCCCCGCCTCCTTCAGGGCCAGGTAAATCTTGTCCCGGGAGATGGGCAGCTCGGAAAACCTCACGCCGGTGGCGTTCCGGATGGCGTTCGCGAGCGCCGGCGCCACCGGGTTGAACGGGCTCTCGCTCATCGACTTCGCGCCCAGCGGGCCCAGCTTGTCGCTGGTGTCGGCGAAGTACACCTCGCTGCGCGGCACGTCGGCGAAGGAGGGGACGTGGTACTGCCGCAGGACGTCGGTGGTGACGCGGCCGGCGTCGTCCACTGTGACCTCCTCGTAGAGCGCAGAGCCGAGGGCCTGCGCGATCCCGCCTTCGATCTGGCCGCGGCACTGGCGCGGGTTGACCACCACGCCGGCATCGGCCGCCTGCACGCTCTGCAGGATCCGCAGCTCCCCCGTCCCGGTGTTCACCRCCACCCGGAAGCCCTGGACATTGAACGCCACCGAGCGCGGCGTCCCGCCGCAACGCCCCTCGGCGGCGAGCTCGACGCCGGCCTGCTCAGCGGCGTCGTAAATATCCGTCAGGGGCACCCGGGTTCCCTCGCAGACCACGGCGTCCCCGTCCAGGACGCAGCCGGAGGGCGGCACGCGGCGGAGGCCGGCGGCGAAGGCGCGGATGCGGAGGGCGAGGTCCTCTGCGGCGGCCAGCGTCGCTTTGCCGGCCACCACGGTGCCGGCAGATCCGAACGCGCCCGAATCGTGGTCCACGAGGTCGGTGTCGGACTGCCGGAGGGTGACGCGGGCGGCGGAGGTGGACAGCGCGGTGGCCGCGAGCTGCGCGTGGACGGTGGTGGTGCCGTTGCCAAATTCTGCCGTCCCGACGTCGGCGGCGTAGGTCCCGTCGGGCAGGAGCCGGAGCCTGGAGTGGGCATAGTGGCCGCGTGGCGGGACGGTGTCGATCATGGACAGGGCAGTCCCCTCCCCGACCACCCAGTCCGGTCCCGGGCTGTCGAGGCCGGCCGCGCGGCAGCGTTCCCGTCCACGGGCCAGGGCGTCCTCTACCAGCTTCGTGCACTGGTCCAGGCCGTAGCTTCCGTAGCGGACATCTTCCTGGGGCTCGTCGCGGATGGACAGCATGTCGTCGCCTTCCCGGACCATGTTCCGGCGGCGGAACTCCAGGGGGTTCATGCCGATCGCTGCCGCGAGCTCGTCGATGCCGGATTCGATCGCGAAGATCATCTGGCTGAGCCCGTAGCCGCGGAAGGCACCGGACGGCACGGTGTTGGTGTACACGGCGTGGGCGTCCACTTTCTTGTTGGCGCACTTGTACACCGCCAACGACTCGCCGCAGCCGTGGAACATGACCCCGGTGGCGTGGTTGCCATAGGCACCGGTGTTGGTGAGCACCTCCAGCTTCAGTGCGGTCAGCCTCCCGTCGCGGCTGGCGCCGGCCGTGAGATGGATGGTGAAGGGATGCTTGGTGGTGGCGGCGGTGAACTGTTCGGTCCGGGTGAATTCAAGCTGCACGGGGCGGTTGAGCTTCAGGGCCGCCAGAGCGACAACGTCCTCGGTGAGCACCTCTTGTTTGCCGCCAAAACCGCCGCCCACCCGTCCGGCAACCACCCGGATCTGCTCTTCCGGCAGGCCGAACACGCGCCCCAGGGTGCGCCGCACCAGGAACGGGACCTGGCTGGAGGTGCGGATCAGCAGCCGCCCGTCACCGCCGATGGAGGCGATGGAGGCATGGGTTTCGAGCGCCATGTGCTGCACCCGTTGAGTCCGGTAGGTGTGTTCGTGGATGAAGTCCGCCGCGGCGAACCCGGCCGCCATATCGCCGAGCTCGGAATGCAGTTCCGCGACGACGTTCCGCTCCGGCCGGCTGATGCGGGCCGTGGTTGCGTCCTTGTCCCCGTGGAGGGCGGGGGCGCCGGGGAGCATGGCGTTCTCCGGGGTAAAGACCGCATCCAGCACCTCGTAGTCGACCTTCAGGGCCCGCACGCCTGCCTCCGCCGCCGCCACCGTCCCGGCGACGACGGCGGCGACGCGCTGGCCGGTGAACCGCACGACGTCGTCAAAGACGCGGGTGTCGTCCGGGTCGTCCGTGTAGAGCTCGTGCTGCGAGGTCGAACACAGCGGCGCCGGGGAGTCCTCATGGGTGAAGAGCGCCGCGAAGCCGGGAATCGCCAGCGCGGCTGCGGCGTCGATGGATCGGATCCGGG
>NZ_JBFTZL010000170.1:0-7927 GCF_056406825.1 Arthrobacter sp. P1_A5
GTGGTGGACTTCGAAGAATCCGCGCACTTCATCAATGACGTCGTCGAAATTGCGGGTCTTGTAGCCGTTGGGCGAGGTGACCGTATTCCCGTGCATGGGGTCGGTGACCCAAAGGACCTGGGCCCCGGAAGCGGTGACGCGCTCGACGATCGCCGGCAGCTTCTCGCGGATGTTGCCCGCACCCATGCGGGTGATGAAGGTGAGCCGGCCGGGCTCCCGGTTCGGATCCAGCTTGTCGATCAGGCGCAGGGCGTCGTCGCCGCTGGTCGACGGGCCGAGCTTGACGCCGATCGGGTTGCGGACGCGGGAGAGGAAGTCAACGTGTGCGTGGTCCAGCTCGCGGGTCCGCTCCCCGATCCAGAGGAAGTGCGCGGAGGTGTCGTAGGGCAGCCCCGTGCGCGAGTCGATGCGGGTCAGGGCGCGCTCGTAGTCCAGCAGCAGGGCCTCGTGGCTCGCGTAGAATTCCACCCGCTTCAGGGCCTCGAAATCGGCACCGCAGGAGGCCATGAACTTGATGGCGCGGTCGATGTCCCGGGCCAGGGACTCGTAGCGGGCGTGGGCCGGGTTCTCGGTGAAGCCCTTGTTCCACTGGTGCACCAGGCGCAGGTCCGCGAAACCGCCCTGCGTGAAGGCGCGGATCAGGTTCAGCGTCRAAGCGGAGGTGTGGTAGGCCTTGAGCATCCGGCCGGCGTCGTGGGCGCGGGACTCGGGCGTGAAATCGTAGCCGTTGACGATGTCGCCCCGGTAGGCCGGCAGGGTGACGCCCTCGCGCGTTTCATCGTTGGAGGAGCGGGGCTTGGCGAACTGGCCAGCCATGCGGCCCATCTTGATGACGGGCATGGCCGCGCCGTAGGTCAGGACAACGGCCATCTGCAGGATGGTCCGGACGCGGGCGCTGATCTTGTCCGCCGTCGCGGCTTCGAAGGTCTCGGCGCAGTCGCCGCCCTGGAGCAGGAACGCCTTGCCCTGCGCGGCGGCGGCGAGCCGTTCGCGAAGGATGTCCACTTCGCCGGCGAACACGAGGGGCGGGAGGACGGAAAGTTCCTTGACGGACGCCTCGAACACAGCCGGGTCCGACCAGGTGGGCTGCTGCGAGGCCGGGAGCTCCCGCCAGTTGTCCAGTCCGGGATAGTTGGCGGCTCCGCTCTGGGCGGTGCTGGTCAGCGGGGAAACTGGTTTCTCAGATAGCTCGGTCACTATCTAAGGATAGTAGTCCCATCAAGGTTCGGGGGCCCTGCCTGTCATTGACAGCCCGGCTGCCGTCATATGGCGCCCGTGGCCCGCTCATGCGGGGCCGGGAACCTCCGGCCCCGCGTCCCCGGCAGCGGTTTCATTCGGGGTTTCCGGTGGGGCCGTGTTTGGGGCTTCGTTCGGGGTATTGCCGGCGGCCGCATCCTGCACCGCGTCAGGGCCCGCAAGGGTTTTGTCCGGGGCCGCGTCCTGCGCTTTGCCCGCCAGGCGGAGCTTTACGACGGCGGCGTACTCATCCACGTATTCCTGGCCGGAGAGGCGCATGAGTTCGTACATGATCTCGTCGGTCACTGAACGCTGGATCAGCCGGTCATCCTCCATGCCGTAGTAGCGGCTGAAGTCGAGCGGTTCGCCAAAGATCATGCCGATGCGGCGGATGTTGGGCACGCGCTTGCCGATCGGCTGGACTTTGTCCGTTCCGATCATTGCCACCGGGACGACCGGAACACGGGCCTGCAGCGCAAGGCGCGCAACCCCCACCTTGCCGCGGTAGAGGCGCCCGTCGGGGCTCCGGGTCCCCTCGGGGTAGATGCCCAGGAGGGAACCCTTCTTGAGCACGTCCATGCCGGCGTTCAGCGACTGCGCGGACGCAGCGCCCCCGGACCGGTCCATGGGGAGCTGGTTGGTGAGCCGGAAGAAGGCTGCGGTCAGCCTGCCCTTGATCCCGGTGCCGGTGAAGTATTCGGATTTCGCCAGGAACGCCACCGGCCGCGGCACCATGACCGGCATGAAGATGGAATCCGAGAAGGAGAGGTGGTTCGAGGCAAGGATCGCGGCGCCCTCAGCAGGGACGTTGTCAAGGCCCTTGACCCAGGGCCGGAACAGCAGCCTGAGCACCGGCCCCAGGACAAACGTCTTCATGAACCAATAAAACACTCGGCAACCTCTCCGGAAGGCGTCTGGCCTGCGGCCCGAACCGGGTCCGGCCAGGCTTCAATGGACACCTTACTCTAGTGAGTTTTGGCGCTAAGGGTGACACGATGGGCTCATGACTGAAAGCAGCACTCCCCCTGCGCCCGCCGCTTTCAGCTACCCCGRCCACGGCCCCAACGCCCGGACCGGTGTGGCCATCTGCCACGGCTTCACAGGCAGCCCGCTCAGCGTCCTGCCGTGGGCCCGCCACCTCGCCGCCCAGGGCTTCGCCGTATCGGTACCGCTTCTGCCCGGGCACGGCACCCACTGGCGGGACCTCGCCCGGCAGGGCTGGCAGGACTGGTACAGGAGCTTTGAAACGGCGTACCTGGACCTGGCCGGCCGGACTGATGACTGCTACGTCGCGGGACTGTCCATGGGCGGCACGATCGCCCTGCGTACCGCGGCCCGCCACGGCGTGGCCGGCGTGGCGGCTGTCAACCCCGGCCTGAGCTTCTATGACCGCAGGGTCCGGATCGTGGGACTGCTCAAGTACTTCCAGCGCACCACCACGCCCATCCAGGAGGAGAATTCCACGGCGGCCACCACCGACGACGGTGACTACTCCGTGACCCCGCTGGCCGCCGTCCACCAGTTGCGCCGGCTGTTCGCCGCGACCCTCCGGGACCTGCCGTCCGTCTCCGCCCCTGCCCTGGTGTTCAAGTCGGACACCGACGCCGTGGTCCCGCCGTCATCCCTGGCGCTGCTGCGCAGGCGGCTCGGGTCCCGGGAACTCACGGTGGTTCCCCTCCCGCACAGCGGGCACGTTGCCACCCTGGACGCCGATGCGCCGCTACTCTTTGAAGAATCAGTGCGTTTCTTCCTGCAGCACGCCCACGCCATTTCGCCGCCCCGCGCCCCCTCGGAGACCCCATGAGCATCCTCCCGGACCACTCGCCGTTCAGCAGCCCGTTCACGGGAACCATCCCCCGGACCGGCGTCGTGGTCTCGCACGGCTTCACCGGCAGCCCGCACGGTGTGCGGGACTGGGCGTTGTCCTTGGCCGGTGCCGGGTTCGCCGTCCGGCTGCCCCTGCTGCCGGGGCACGGAACGAGCTGGCAGGAGCTGGCCAAGACCCGGTGGCAGGACTGGCATGCTGCCTTGGACGCGGCCTACCTGGAGCTTGCGGAAGAATGCGACATCGTGGTCGTGGCGGGGCTGTCCATGGGCGGCGCCCTCGCGTTGCGGATCGCGGCCACCCGCCCTGTGGCGGGGGTGGTGGTGGTCAACCCCGGCCTGGTTATCGATGATCCCCGCGCCCCGCTGGCGGGCGTCTTGAAGTTTGTCCTCAAGAGCACCCCTGCGATCGCCAATGACATCCTCAAACCGGGCATGGACGAGTGCGCCTACCCGCGCACTCCGGTGGCCGCCGCGCACGAGCTCAACAAGATGTTCAAGGACACCGTGCGGCTGCTGCCCCGCGTCACGGCTCCGGTCCGGGTCTACCGTTCCACGGTGGACCATGTGGTGTCCGAATCCAGCATGGAGGCCCTGCGCCGCGGGTTGACCAACGCCCCGCTCGAGGTGGTCCGGCTGGAAAACAGCTACCACGTCGCTACCATGGACAACGACGCGCCCGAGATCTTCCGTGGCACGGCCGAATTTGTCCGGTATGTTGCAGCCGCAGCCGGTCCGGGCGCCGCCCGCGCCAGCCGGAAGGACACGGCCAATGACTAAACCGGACCCCGGCGTCCCTGACCCCGAGACCCCTGACCCAGAAAACGACAGGTCGCCTGGCGCTGACGCATCCGGCCTCCAGCGCCCGGGCACCACCCCGCCCCCTGAGGCGCAGGACCCGGCCGCCGCGGCCGCACCGCTTGCCGATGACGACGCCGTGTGGCTGGATCTCGTCGCCAGGCTGGAAGGGGTCGGGCAAGGCGGAGACGAGGCAGTTGGGGGAACTGACGGCCCGGCCGGCGGAACGGACAGCGCCGCCGGCACCGGCGCTCGCTCCGGCGCCGGCACCGGTGCGAACAGGTCGTTCAGCGATTTCGACCCGCTGGGCCTCGCCGGCGTCGCGCCGATCGAACTTTCCGCCAGGGAGCGGCTCGCCTCCGCCCCGGGGAACCCGGCCGCGGGCAGCAATGAGGCGCCGGACACCGCATCCGGCCCCCGGGACTACGAGGCCGACGACGACGATGGCGTGTTCGTCCCGGAGGAGCCGCCCAGCCTGGCCGGTGCAGATCCGATGACCGTCCTTGCCTGGATTGGCGCGGTGGGCGGCCCGATTGCGCTCGTGTTCTCGGCGATGTTCTGGCGGTCGGCCCCGACGCTGGCGATCGTGGGCATGGTGGCCGCGTTCGCGGCCTCCGTGGTGTTCCTGATCATGAAGCTGCCGGGCGAGAAGGACGAGCACGACGACGGGGCTCGCATCTAGTCCACCGGTCAGGGCGCCAGCCACCGCGCTGGTTGGTTCAGGGCCCAGGAAGGCACGCTACTGGGTGTGCATGCGGCTGCTGACCCGGGAGAGGTCGGCGGCGCCGATCAGTCCGGCGTTGGGTCCCAGGGCGGCCAGTTCGATCTCCGCCGCGGGGCGGAAGCCGCGGCCGGTGAGGTTCCGCGCGAAGGCCTTCCGGGCGGGCGCGACGAGCAGCTCGCCGGCGTCGCAGAGTCCGCCGCCGATCACGAACTTGCCTGGGTCCAGTGCCGCTGCGAGGTTCGCCAGGCCAAGGCCCAGCCATTCCCCGACGTCCTCGAGGAGTTCGCGGGAGGTCTGGTCCCCGGCCTTGGCCAGCTCCGTCACGATCACGCCCGTAATGCGTTCCACGTCGCCGTCCACGGCCTTGAGCAGTTCCTGGGCAACCGGGGAATTCGCGGCGGCCAGTTCCCTGGCCTCGCGGCCGAGCGCATTGCCCGAGGCGTATTGTTCCCAGCAGCCGCGGTTGCCGCACTCGCAGCGGTGCCCGCCCGGCATGATGATTTGGTGGCCGAACTCCCCCGCCACACCGAAGCGGCCGCGTTCGAGCCGTCCGTCCATGACCATGGCCCCGCCGATTCCGGTTCCCAGGGTGATGCAGACCAGACGGTCCTGTCCCTGTCCGGCGCCGAAGCGCCATTCCGCCCAGGCGGCGGCGTCGGCGTCGTTGGTCAGCAGGACGGGGCGGCGCAGCAGCCGCTGCAGGTTCTCGCGCAGCGGTTCATTGCGCCAGGCCAGGTGCGGGCTGAAGAGGACAGTGCCGCCGTCGAGGTCCATCCAGCCGGCAGCGCCGATTCCGACCGACCAGATCCGGTGTCCGGCGCCCAGCTCTCCGACCAGTTCGACGATGACCTGTTCCACGGCGCGCGGGTCGTTGCCCGGGGTGGAGCGTTTGGCCTGGCTGAGGATCCTGCCCTCGGCGTCCACCACGCCGGCAGCAACCTTGGTTCCCCCGATGTCGACGCCGATCGCCAGGCCCTTGCGGCCCAGCCGCAGGTGTGAGCGGAGGTCGTGCCCGGCAGTGGCGGCCGCGGCGCCGGCCAGGGTCCTGCTTCGCCAGGCGGCGGTCCGGCGGCGCAGGCCGGGCTGCCGGCCGGGTGTTGGTGTCTGCATGGTGCCCCATTCTATTCGCCGGGGCCGCAACGGCAGCGAAGGCCCGGCCGCATGACGCGGCAGCAGAGCGCCGCGCACGTGTCCGCAGCAGCCCCGACTGGCGGAACGGCGGTCCCGACCGTAAAGTTACTGGCCAGTAGGTGTCGCAGAACACACCTTCGGGGGGCCGCATACTAGGCTTAGCGGTACCCCTTGCGGGCCTATGGATACCAAAGGAGCTGTCGTGCGAGAAATCATTGTCCCGCCCCTGGTGAATGTCGATCCGGACACCAATGTCACCGATCTCGTGGTGCGCCAGGCGGCCAAGGCCTCCAACCCCGCGCTGTTCTCGCGGCTCGACGCAGCCGGCCAGTGGCAGGACGTCCGCGCCACCGAATTCCTGGCCGACGTCTCGGCCCTCGCCAAGGGCCTCATGGCCAGCGGTGTGGCCGCCGGCGACCGAGTGGGCATCATGTCCCGCACCCGGTATGAATGGGCCCTGATCGACTTCGCCATCTGGTTCGCCGGCGCCGTCTCGGTCCCCATCTATGAAACCTCCTCCCCTTCCCAGGTGGCCTGGAACCTTGGCGATTCCGGCGCCGTGGCCGCGTTCGGCGAATCGGCGCACCACGAGGACATCATCCGGCAGGCGGCCACCTCCGAGGGCCTCACCGCCCTGGGGCATGTCTGGCAGCTCGAGGGCGACAGCCTGGACGAGGTCCGTGCGGCCGGAGCCGGCGTCAGTGATGCCGAGCTTGAGGCACGCCGCAGCCAGGCGTCCCTTAACGATGTCGCCACGATCATCTACACCTCGGGCACCACCGGCCGACCCAAGGGCTGCGAGCTGACGCACGGCAACTTCGTGGAACTGTCCGAGAACGCGCTGGTCACGTCGCTGGGCACGATCGTCCACGAGCAGGCGCGGACCATCATGTTCCTGCCGATGGCCCACGTCTTCGCACGCTTCATCTCTGTGCTGGCAGTCGCGGCCGGCGTCACGGTGGCGCACACCCCGGATATCAAGAACCTGCTGCCGGATCTGCAGAGCTACAAACCGACCTTTATCCTCGCCGTTCCGCGCGTTTTCGAGAAGGTCTACAACTCAGCCCTGACCAAGGCCGAGGACGGCGGCAAGGGCGCCATCTTCCACCGCGCCGCGGATACCGCCATCGAATTCTCCCGGGCCCGGCAGGCCGGCAAGGTCGGGCTCGTGCTGAAGCTCAAGCACGCCGTGTTCGACAAGCTCGTGTACAGCAAGCTCCGGGCTGCCATGGGCGGGAACGTCTCCCATGCCGTTTCAGGCGGCGGCCCGCTCGGTGAACGGCTGGGCCACTTCTTCCAGGGCATCGGCATGCAGATCCTGGAAGGGTACGGGCTGACTGAAACCACGGCCCCGGTCACGGTCAACACCCCCGACCTGATCAAGATTGGCACCGTCGGCGCCCCGATTCCGGGCAACTCCGTCAGGATCGCGGACGACGGCGAGATCCTCGCCAAGGGCGTGTGCGTCATGCGCGGCTACTACAAGCGCGATGACCTGTCCGCCGCGACCTTCGACGACGACGGCTGGTTCCGCACCGGCGACATCGGCCAGCTGGACGAGGCTGGATTCCTGACCATCACCGGGCGCAAGAAGGAAATCATCGTCACGGCCGGCGGCAAGAACGTGGTCCCTGCCCTGCTGGAAGACCAGATCCGGGCCGACGCGCTCGTCTCGCAGGTGCTCGTGGTGGGCGACAACCGCCCGTTCATCGGCGCCCTGGTGACCCTGGACGAGGAAGCCCTCCCCGGCTGGCTGGGCCGCCACGGGCTCCCGGCCTCGACCCCTCTCGCCGAGGCTGCCGTCAACCCCGCCGTCAAGGCCGCGGTCCAGGAGCTCATCAACCACGCCAACCAGTCCGTATCCCAGGCCGAGGCGATCAAGTCTTTCCGGATCGTGCCGGCCGACTTCACCGAGGCCTCCGGACATCTGACCCCCTCCATGAAGGTCAAGCGGGCCCAGGTGCTCAAGGACTTCGAGAACGTGATCGAGGAAATGTACAGCGCCAAGCGTCCCACCCTCGCCTAGGCTGCAACCGCGACCGCCCCGCCCCAGAGCAACGCGGGGTCAGATACGGCCCATCCGGCGCCCCCTGATGGGCCGTATCTGGCCCCGCGTTGCTTTCGTTTGGGAGGCAGTGCTCGGCAGAAACAGAAGGGTCCTTCCGGCGGAAGCCGGAAAGGACCCTTCTGTTTTTGATGGGTGCGGTGTTGCCG
>NZ_JBFTZL010000171.1:0-7927 GCF_056406825.1 Arthrobacter sp. P1_A5
GCGGAGCCCTTGGAGGCCCCGGTTGCCGGGGCCTCCGGAGCCGGAGCCGGCTCGGCCGCGGCCGCCGGAGCTTCCGGTGCCGGGGCCGCCGGAGCTTCCGGTGCCGGGGCCGCAGAACCGGCACCCGTAGAGTCCTCGTGCTCGGCCATCGCGGCGAGGGAGGCTGCCGCGGAGTAGTCCACTTCCACCTCGGGGCCGGAGTGGGCCCGGAGCACCACCATCGACTTTGCCGCCAGCTTCAGCACGGACCCGGCTTTCAGCGGCGCCTCAGTGTCCGCCTGGTCCGCGGTGTCCACCAGCACGTCCCAGAACCGTGAGTACTCCTCGGCCGGCAGGGCGAAGTCCACGTCGTCGTCGTGGGCGTTGAAGCCGAGCAGGAAACTGTCGTCGGTGATCCGGCGTCCGCGGGAGTCCTGTTCCTGGATGCCGTGGCCGTTGTAGAACACACCGATGGTCCGGCCGAAGCCGCTGCCCCAGTCCTCCGGGAGCATTCCGGTGCCGTCGGTCTTCAGCCAGACGATGTCCGGCAGTTTCTCGCCCTCACCGCGGACCACCGGGCGGCCGTCGAAGAAGCGGCTGCGCCGGAACGTCGGGTGGTCGTGCCGGATCTTGTTGACGACGGCGGTGAACTCCACCAGCGGCTGGTCCATCGCGTCCCAGTGGATCCAGCTCAGCTCGGAGTCCTGGCAGTAGGTGTTGTTGTTGCCCTGCTGGGTGCGGCCGAGCTCGTCGCCGTGCAGGAGCATCGGGACGCCCTGCGAGAGCAGCAGGGTGGCGATGAAGTTGCGCTGCTGGCGGGCCCGAAGGGTCAGGACGTGGTCGTTGTCCGTGTCCCCTTCCTCGCCGCAGTTCCAGGAGCGGTTGTGGGATTCGCCGTCGTTGTTGCCTTCGCCGTTGGCGTCGTTGTGCTTCTCGTTGTAGGACACGAGGTCGCGCATGGTAAAGCCGTCGTGCGCCGTGACGAAGTTGATCGAGGCCACCGGGCGCCGGGCGGAGCTTTCGTAGAGGTCCGCGGAACCGGTCAGGCGGGAGGCGAATTCGCCCAGGGTCGAGGGCTCGCCGCGCCAGAAGTCGCGGACCGTGTCGCGGTATTTGCCGTTCCACTCGGTCCACTGGGGCGGGAAGTTGCCCACCTGGTAGCCGCCCGGGCCGATGTCCCACGGCTCGGCGATCAGCTTGACCTGGGAGACGATCGGGTCCTGCTGGATGAGTTCGAAGAAGGTGGACAGCTTGTCCACGTCGTAGAACTCGCGGGCCAGGGTGGAGGCGAGGTCGAAGCGGAAGCCGTCGACGTGCATTTCCGTCACCCAGTAGCGCAGGGAGTCCATCAGTAGCTGAAGGGAGTGCGGGTGCCGGACATTGAGGGAGTTACCGGTGCCGGTATAGTCCATGTAGTGCTTCAGGTCGCCGTCCACCAGCCGGTAGTAGGCCTGGTTGTCGATGCCCTTGAAGGACAGCGTGGGGCCGAGGTGGTTGCCTTCAGCGGTGTGGTTGTACACCACGTCCAGGATCACCTCGATGCCGGCCTTGTGCAGCTCGCGGACCATGGCCTTGAATTCCTGCACCTGGTGCCCGACGTCGCCGGAGGAACTGTAGGTGTTTTGCGGCGCGAAGAAGCCGATCGTGTTGTAGCCCCAGTAGTTGTTGAGGCCCTTCTCCTCGAGCGTGCCGTCGTTGACGAACTGGTGGACGGGCATGAGCTCGATCGCGGTGACGCCGAGCTTCTTCAGGTGCTCAATCACGGCCGGGTGCGACACGCCGGCGTAGGTGCCGCGCTGCTCTTCGGGAATTTCCGGGTGGAGCTCGGTCAGGCCCTTGACGTGCGCCTCGTAGATGACCGACTGGTGGTAGGGGATCCGCAGCTGGCGGTCGCCGTCCCACTCGAAGAACGGGTTGATGACGACGCCGTGCATGGTGTGCGGGGCCGAGTCGCTGTCATTGCGCGAGTCGGGGTCGCCGAATTCGTAGGTGAAGAGCGCCGGGTCCCAGTCGATCTGGCCCTGGACGGCCTTGGCGTAGGGGTCCATCAGCAGCTTGTTCGGGTTGAAGCGGTTGCCGTGTTCGGGTTCGTACGGGCCGTGGACCCGGTAGCCGTACTTCTGTCCGGGCTGGACCTGCGGCAGGTAGCAGTGCCACACGTAGCCGTCCACTTCGGTCAGTTCGATCCGGGTCTCGGTGAGGTCGTCGGCGAGGAGGCACAGTTCCACCCGCTCGGCGCGCTCGCTGAACAGGGCAAAATTGGTGCCAGTGCCGTCAAAAGTGGCTCCCAGCGGGTAAGCCGATCCGGGCCAGACTTCCATGTGTACTCCTCGTGCGGAACGAATATTCTCTAGACAGACTACTTGTAAGTAGGGTTAGTATTTGCCCGGGCGCCCGGGGCGCCCCCGTTTTGTTACAGCTCCCGCATCACCTCCGGGACGGCATGCGCGATGGCCGTTGCTGTCACCGGCCCCCCGCGGGAAGCCCGGACTCCGGCACGACCGTGGATGCTGGCTGCCATCGCCGCGATCGCCGCCCATCTGGCATCGGGGTCGATGTCATATGCACCGAAGCGCCCGACGTCGGCGCCCAACTGGGCCAGCAGTGCGCCGATGACTCCGGCCAGGACGTCGCCGCTGCCTGCCGTGGCGAGCCAGGGCGTGCCTTCGGACTGGCTGTAGAAGTCCTGGAAGGGGGAGGCCACAAGGGTCGTGGCGCCCTTGAGCAGCACGGTGGCTTCGGTCAGGCCCGCAGCCCGCCGCACTGCGCTGAGGGTGGATGCTTCGACGGCGGAGCGGTCCAACACAGCCCCGAGGCGCTGAAGCAATGCCGACAGTTCGCCCGCGTGGGGTGTCAGGATCACTTGCGGGGCCAGCACATCAGGCAGGGCCGGCAGCGCGCCGGCGTCGGCGATCGTCGGCAGGCCCGAGTCTGCGGCGTCGCGGGCGCGCTGCAGCTGCTCCTCATCGGAGTCATCCAGTCCGGAGCCGACGAGCCAGGCCTGAACGTGCGTGTCGGCCACGGCGCCGGCGCTGCACACCACCTCGGGGCAGGAACGGCGGACCAGGTCGGCGACGTCCGGCGGCCCCAGGTAACGCACCATTCCGACGCCGGCTGCCAGGGCGCCCTGGCAGGCCAGCACGGCGGCGCCGGGATATGCGCCGGAGCCCGCGACCACCCCCAGCACCCCCCGGGAGTACTTGTGCGCCCGCCGCTGCGGGCGTGGCAGGAGGGCGGACAGGTCTGCGGCCTCAAGCCGTCGCAGGGACGGCCATGGCAGCGCCTGCTCGATACCGATCGGGACCACCCGGATTGCGCCCGCGAAGTCCGCGCCCGGGTCCGCCAGCAGGCCGGCCTTCGCGGCCCCAAAGGTCACCGTCATGTCGGCCGCCAGCACCGGCGCGTGCGCCTCCCCCGTGTCCGCGTCTACCCCGCTGGGGATATCGCAGGCCACCACCAAGGGGGAACGGGAGCCCGGCCGGGAACGTTCCAGGGCCGCGACCAGTTCGGCGGCCGGTCCGCGCAGCCCGCCCTGGGCTCCGGTCCCGAGGACTGCGTCGATCACGACGTCGGTGCCGCCGGCCAGCGCKGCGAGTTCGGCGGCGTTGTCCCCGGTGAGGGCCACGGCATGCCCGCCGGCCTTCCGGAACGCCGCCAGTCCGGCGTCGTGGGCCGCGCCCGCGGTGAGCACCGCCGTCGTGCGCATGCCGCGGCGGGCCAGCAGCGCGGCGGCGAAGAGCCCGTCTCCGCCGTTGTTGCCCTTGCCCGCCAGCACGGCCACGCTGGAGCCGTACAGCCGCTGCCCGCGGCTGCGCAGTTCGCGGATCACGGCGTTGGCGAGCCCGTACGCGGCCCGCTGCATAAGAACAGCGCCCGCACCGGAGCCCAGGGTGTCGTCGAGAAATGGCTTTTCGGCCTCACGCACCTGGGTTCCGGTGTAGGCGCTGATCATGGTTTCAGTCCATTCGCGGTCGCTGGGGAATGCTTGGCGCTGGGGCCGGTTCTGCCTGGACGGCCGTCTCAGCCTTCGGCGACAACCGTCGCCGTGGCGATCCCGCCGTCGTGGCTCATGGACAAGTGCCAGCGCTTGACGCCCTTGGACTCCGCCACGGCCAGCACGGTGCCTTTGACCTGGACGGTGGGGCCGTTCTGGTCCAGCCCAATCCAGCAGTCCTGCCAGTTCATGCCGGCCGGCGCCCCCAGCACTTTGGCCACGGCCTCCTTCGCGGCAAACCGCGCGGCGAGGGACCGCGTGTTCAGTTCCCGCTCGGCGGGGACGAACAGCCTGTCGCGCAGCCCGGGGGTGCGTTCGAGCTGGCGCCCGAACCGCTCAATGTCTACGACGTCTACGCCTATGCCAACAATCATGGCGTTATTCTACGGTCACGCTCTTGGCCAGGTTGCGTGGCTGGTCCACGTCGTAACCCTTGGCCGAGGCGAGTGCGAGGGCGAAGATCTGCAGCGGCACCGTTGCGAGCAGCGGCGCCAGGAGCGTCGGGGTCTCCGGGATGTAGAAGACGTGTTCGGCGTACGCCTTGACGGCCTCGTCGCCTTCTTCGGCGATCACGATCGTCTTGGCGCCGCGGGCACGGACTTCCTGGATGTTGGAGACCACCTTGGAGTGCAGCGAGTCGCGGCCGCGCGGGGACGGGACCACCACGAAGACGGGCTGGCCTTCCTCGATCAGCGCGATCGGGCCGTGCTTGAGTTCTCCGGCGGCGAAGCCCTCGGCGTGGATGTACGCGAGCTCCTTGAGCTTGAGCGCGCCCTCCATCGCCACCGGGAAACCGACGTGGCGGCCCAGGAACAGCACGGACTTGGCGTCAGCCATGGACTGGCCGAGTTCCTTGATCTGGGCCTCGTTGTCGAGGATGCGCTGGATCTTGGCCGGGATCTTGCCCAGGTCGGCCAGGATGTCCTTGATCTCGCCCTGGAACTTGTTGCCGCGCAGCTGTGCCAAATAAAGGCCCAGCAGGTAGGCGGCCGTGATCTGGGCCAGGAACGCCTTGGTCGAGGCCACGGCGATTTCGGGTCCGGCGTGCGTGTAGAGCACGGCGTCCGATTCGCGCGGGATGGTGGAGCCGTTGGTGTTGCAGATGGAGACGGTCTTGGCGCCCTGTTCCTTGGCGTAGCGGACCGCCATGAGGGTGTCCATGGTCTCGCCGGACTGGGAGATGGAGACAATCAGCGTGTTCTCGTCCACGATCGGATCCCGGTAGCGGAATTCGTGCGAGAGCTCGACCTCGGTGGGAATCCGGCACCAGTGCTCAATGGCGTATTTCGCCACCTGCCCGGCGTAGGCGGAGGTGCCACACGCGAGGACGATGATCTTGTTGACGTTCTTGAGCAGCTGCGGGTCCACGCGGAGCTCGTCAAGCGTCAGCTTGCCGTGGATGTCCGAGCGGCCCAGCAGCGTCTGGAGCACGGCATCCGGTTGGTCGTGGATTTCCTTTTCCATGAAGGACGGGAAGCCGCCCTTTTCCGCCGAGGCCGGGTCCCAGTCGACCTGGTATTCCTTGCCCTCGGCGGGGGCTCCGTAGAAGTCCGTGATTTCCACGGAGTCGGCGGTGATCGTGACGATCTGGTCCTGGCCGAGTTCCACGGCGCGCCGGGTGTAGTCGATGAAGCCGGAGACGTCGGAGCCGAGGAAGTTCTCGCCTTCGCCGAGGCCGACGACGAGCGGGGAGTTCCGGCGGGCGGCGACCACAACGTCGGGCTGGTCGGCGTGGACGGCGAGGAGCGTGAAAGCGCCTTCGAGCCGCTGGCAGGCAAGCTGCATGGCCAGGGTCAGGCCGCCGTTGCTGGCGTCGCCGCCGAGCTGGTTCCGGTACACATCCCCGAGCAGGGCGGCCGCCACTTCCGTGTCGGTCTCGGATTCGAAGGTGACGCCCTTGCGCTGGAGCTCGAGCTTGAGCTCGGCGAAGTTCTCGATGATGCCGTTGTGGATCAGGGCCAGCTTGCCGCCGTCGGCCAGGTGCGGGTGCGCGTTCTGGTCCGTCGGGCCGCCGTGCGTCGCCCAGCGCGTGTGGCCAATTCCCGTGAGGGATTCCGGCAGCGGGCGGGCGTCCAGCTCCGCAATGAGGTTGCTCAGTTTGCCGGACTTCTTCCTGGAAGAAATCGTGCCGTCGGCCACTACAGCGATACCCGCGGAGTCGTAGCCGCGGTACTCCAGGCGCCGCAATCCTTCAAGGACAACGTCCAAGGCATCGTGTCCCACATTTACCCGGCCATCTGAGTGGCCCACATATCCAACGATTCCACACATGGTCATAAGCCTAGCGGGTTTCCGGGACGGAGGACGTGGGACGGCGGGGCGTGACGGCCCCTGCGCGGGGCTCAGGACGGCCGGCCCCGGCTTCCACCGGCCAGTCCATTTCGCTCTCGGCGTTGTGAAGGGCAGAATCTCTAGGGTGACTTTGCAACGCAATGAAGCGAACGGGGAAGGTGTCTCCCCGTTCGTGGAGCTGGACCGGCAGACCTGGTCCCGGCTCGCTGCCCAGATGGAGCAGCCCCTTAATGAAGAGGATGTGTTCCGCCTTCGCGGCCTCGGGGACCCCCTTGACATCAAGGAAGTGCGCGAGGTCTAMCTGCCGCTGTCCCGGCTCCTGCACCTTTATGTGGAAGCCGCGGGCCAGCTTCACTCTGCCACCACCACCTTCCTCGGCGAAAGCACCCAGCGCACGCCGTTCGTGATCGGCGTGGCCGGTTCGGTGGCCGTGGGCAAGTCCACCATTGCCCGCGTCCTGCGCGAAATGCTCCGGCGCTGGCCCGGCACCCCCAATGTGGAGCTCATCACCACGGACGGATTCCTCTACCCGCTCGCCGAGCTCAAGCGCCGGCAATTACTAGAGCGCAAGGGTTTTCCGGAGTCCTACGACCGCCGTGCCCTGCTGCGCTTCGTGAGCGAGATCAAGGGCGGCGCCGAGGAGGTCCGGGCCCCCTGGTATTCCCACGTCACCTATGACATCGTCCCCGGCAAGGAAGTGGTGGTGCGCCGCCCGGACGTGCTGATAGTCGAGGGGCTGAATGTCCTGGCTCCGGCCCGGGCGCGGCAGGACGGCAGGCAGGGCCTGGCCCTGAGCGACTTCTTCGATTTCTCCATCTACGTCGACGCGAAGACCTCGTATATCGAGGAGTGGTACGTGGACCGGTTCCGCAAACTGCGGAGCACGGCGTTCGCCCAGCCGGAATCGTACTTCCACCGGTACGCCACGCTCTCCGATGCCGAGGCCGAAGAGACTGCCCGTGAGATCTGGAAGCGCATCAACGAGCCCAACCTCGAGGAAAACGTCCTCCCGACCCGGGGCCGCRCGCAACTGGTCCTCACCAAGGACGCCGACCACTCCATCCGCCGGATGCTGCTGAGGAAGGTCTAGCACAGATGTGCTACGACGACGCTGACGGGACGGCGGGACGGCAGGAGGCCGGCCCGGAATCGCCGAGCCGCCGGGCCTTCAGCCGCCTCCTGCTGGCGGGCACGGGCCTCGCGGCGCTGTCCGCCTGCACCCCGGCCCAGTCCTTCACGCCGTCCGGCACGCCGGGGCCGACGCCGGGCACAGGCACTGGCAGTTCGACGCCGACCGCCGCCGCCGCGGCGTCGACCCCGCCGGCAAGCTCATCGTCGGCGCCCGTTCCGGAAAGCACCACTGCGGCGGCGCAGGCGCCGTCGGCGGCGTCGCCTGTCCCGCCGTCGGCCGCTGCTCGCCCTCCATCGGCCGCGGCGCCGGGGCCGCAACATTCCCTCTCGGACCCCACCAGCCCGTGGGTGATCGTCAACAAGCACCGCCCGCTCTCCCCCGCCACCTTTGTGCCGCCCGATCTGGCCCGCCCGGCCGTCCGTTTGGCGACGTCGGGCGAGGCGGCGCTGGTGAACGGCACGACGGCGGCAGCGGCTGAGAGGATGTTCGCGGCAGCGGCTGCCGACGGCGTCATCTTCACCCTGGCCAGC
>NZ_JBFTZL010000172.1:0-7883 GCF_056406825.1 Arthrobacter sp. P1_A5
GATGGGCCCTGGACCGGGGAAGTGGCCCCGTCCATGCTCGCGGAACTCGGCGTCCGGYTCGTGGAGGTCGGCCATGCCGAACGCCGGCGGCACTTCAACGAGGACGACGCCATGATCACCCGCAAGGTCCGGGCCGCGGACGACGCCGGGCTCGCCGCGCTGCTGTGCGTGGGGGAGCGCGACGGCGGGCAGCCGGCGGCTGCGGCGGACTTTGTGTTCCGCCAGATCGAGTCGGCCGTCGACGGCGACTGGGACCTCGCCGGCCGCCTGGTGGTGGCGTACGAACCGGTCTGGGCCATCGGCGCGACCGAGCCGGCCGCCGCCGCCTACGTGTCCGACGTCGTCAGCCGGCTCCGGGACCAGCTCACCGCCGCCGGCGTGCCAGGGTTGCCGGTCATTTACGGCGGATCGGCCAAACCGGGTCTGCTGCCCACGCTTGAGGGTCTCTCGGGCCTGTTCCTGGGCCGGTTTGCACACGACTCGGTGAATTTCGGCACGGTGCTCGATGAGGCGCTCGTGCTGGCCGAAGGCCTCCTCGCGACCGACCCCGCCACCGTGGGACATGTCCAGCCCTGACCGCGGGCGACGGGCATGATGCCTAGATCTCCCTTGGTCGAGGCCAAGAATGAGCATGTCCCCTAGGGGTGGCCGCCGGGGAATGGGCATGTTCCGTGGGGTGGGTGGCGAAGAGTGGACATGTCCGGGCCTGACCGCGGGCGACGGGTATGATGCCTAGATGTCCCTTGGTGGAGGGGAAGAATGAGCATGTCCCCTGGGATGGCTGGCGAAGAATGGGCATGTCCCCTGGGGTGGCTGGCGAAGAATGGGCATGTCCCGTGGGGTGGCTGGCGAAGAGTGGACATGTCCGGCTCTGACCGCGTGCGACGGGCATGATGCCTAGATGTCCGTTGGTCGAGGGGAAGAATGGGCATGTCCCGTGGAGTGGCTTGGCGAAGAGTGGACATGTCCGGCTCTGACCGCGTGCGACGGGCATGATGCCTAGATGTCCGTTGGTCGAGGCGAAGAATGGGCATGTCCCTCGTCGGAGGGTGCGGGCAAGCGAAGAATGAGCATGTCCCGCTTCTGGGCTAGGACAGCTACGCGCTGACCGACCTCTGGCACAGGCCGATGAAGCCGCCCAGCTGTTCCATGCCCTCCGGATGCGTGGGGAGGTAGTTGGTCAGTTCGGGCGCGCGGACGATCACGGCACGCCATTGGCCGCGGGACACCGCCACATTGATCCGGTTCCGCGAGAGCAGGAATTCCATGCCCCGCGGAGCCTCGGCCACCGCAGAACATGCCATGGACACAATCACGACCGCGGCCTCCTGGCCCTGGAACTTATCCACGGTCCCCACCCGCACGCCGGCGAGATTCGCGGCGTCCAAGGAATCGCGGATGACATTGACCTGGGCGTTGTAGGCGGCCACCACCAGAATGTCGGACGCTTCCAATGGCCGGGCTCCGTCTGCGGTGTGCCAGGAAAGGCCCAGATGGCGGCGCACCTGCCCGACGACCTCGGTAGCCTCCTCGGCCGACGACGTCGTGTTCCCGCTGTGTGGCACCATCACCGTCTCAATCCCCGCGGGCACACCCTCCAGACGGCGCAGATCCGCGGATGGGGCGGAACGCAACCGGCCCTCGTAGGACAACTCCGAGACGGCCAGGCACAGCTCGGAGGTCATCCGCCACGAGTCGGCCAGGAAGTAGCCAAGCTCGGGCGGCAGCGTGGCGTGGCCTGCGGAAATCCAGCCCAGGGCCGACTCGTCGACCGGCTCCGGGTGCCTGCCCTGGCTGACCTGCGGCAGCTGCTGCGGGTCGCCGAGCAAGAGCAGTCGGCTGCTGGCCTGCGCCACGGCAAGGGTGTTGGCCAGCGAGAACTGGCCGGCCTCGTCGATCACCAGGAGGTCCAGGGAGCCGACCGGGACGGTGGCGCCGGTCATGGTCCACGCCGTGCCACCGACGAGGGCGCCTCCAGGCGCACCCAGCAGCTCCGCAACGTCCTTGCCGGTGCGCCGGGCCCACGGCAGGGCGTCGTTGTGCTTCACGTCTTTGGCCACCAGCGCCGGGTCGACCCCAGCCTTCGTGACAGCGGTCTTCAGCAGGTTCTCCACCACCGCGTGCGACTGGCCGACGACGCCGACTTTCCAGCCGCGGGCCACGAGCCGGGCGATGACGTGGGACCCCACATGGGTCTTGCCCGTTCCGGGGGGACCCTGCACCGCCAGGTAGGAGTGGTCAAGGGCCAGCACAGCCGCCGTGATGGCTTCAATGAAGCGGTCCGGTCCGGCGCCAGGCTGCGGCAGTGAAGCTCCGGCGGCCAGCCTCGGCGGCTGACGCCGGACGAGGTCAAGCGCAGGATGGCGGGGGAGGGAACCGGACCCCAGGCCGGCGACCACCGTGTCAGCGAGGGCTGCCAGTGCTTGCTCGAGGCTCTTGGTCGCGAGGGGCTGGTCTTCCGTCAGCGCAATGGGGAGGTCCTTGTAGGGCGGTATCTTCCGGTGCAGCCGGTCCCGGATGATGACGGTGTCCTTGCCGTCCTCATGCCCCAGCTCCAGGACCTCCGTGCCGAACCATCCGCTCCGTCCGGTTCCGTTCTTGCCGGTACCTTCCAGCCCGGCGGGAAGAGGCAGTTCGTACATGCGGAACCACTTGCTGCCCTCGCGGAGGTCCGACCCGGGACTCACGGAGCCGGACAGCTTGACCCGCCGTTCCGGAAGTTTGGTCCCCGTCTGTTGCCAGTCGTCGAGGAGTTCCGCGGATTCGACGAGGAAAACGTTCCGGTCCCGTTCGTGCGTGTCCGGACCGTGCTCGCACCGGTCGAAGTGCGCCCACCAGAACGACTTGCGCTCCCGGCGGTGGTAGCTCACGGCCGCGGCCAGCATGGCGACGGCCTTACGGTCGTCCTCGGACAAGCCGCTGCCCGGCTCAGCAAATTCCATCAGTGCCAGCTCAGCCGGGGCCAGCGAGGCATCGGATCGTGCCGAGCCGACGTCGGGGCCGTCCTCCGAGCCGGACGCCGCGCCCGGCTCCGCGCCGCGCGGCTCCAGCCGGCGTTCCTTGGCCAGCCCGAGCAGCCAGTTCCGGAGCTCCAGCGTGGAGAGGCAGTCGTATTCGTTGTAGTCGGAGATCCCGGCGAGGATTGTGGCCGCTTCGTCGGGCCGCTCATTGTCCCTCGCGTCGCAGAACCGTGCATAGGCAATCACGGAGGCGCCGGCGTCCTTCACTTCGCCAGTTCGAAGGTTCACCCCCATGTAGAGCGGCTCGAGCTTCTTGATGCTGTAAGAGTTTTCGGAGATCCTGATGCTGTTGCGGACCGTTTGGTACAGGTCCACCAGCAGGCCTTCGCGGAGCCACTCGTCCACGATGTCCTCCCCGGCAACGTGCATCACCGAGAGTTTTCGAAGCGCCGTTGTTTCATACGGTGCGTAGTGGTAGACGTGCATGTCCGGGTGGTCCCGCCGGCGTTTCTCGACATAGTCAAGGAAGTCCAGGAACGCCTGCTTCTCCGCCTCCCGGCTGTGGGCCCAGAATGGCCGAAAAATCCCCGGACTGCCGGGCTCGGTGGGCGCCTCGATCACGCCGAACAGGTACTCGAGCCCCCACACTCCCGTGGCGCGGTCCTGCCACAGCGGATCGCCCTCGAAGTCGAAGAAAATATCGCCCCGGCTCGGTGGGGGCAGCTCGGCCAGGGTGTTCCCGGGCAGGACGCCGTAGCGGATGGTGTGCTCTTCGCCGTCCTTGCGGTAGCAGACTTCTCCGTCGGCAGGGCCAACGCCGCTCTGCATCCGCGCCTGTTCCTGCAGGCGCAGGAGCGTAGGTGTGGGCTTGGTGAGGGTCGCTTGCGCCAGGTCAGTGACTGAACTAATCCCACGTTCGTGGAGGTTCTTGCGCTGCACGGAGTTCATCCGGGCCACGAGGAGGAGATCGTCGGTGGCTTTGACTTGCTCCTGGCAGTAATCGCAGCGGCCACAGGCGGTCAGCCCGGGCGCGCCCCACTCCACTGGTCCCGGCTGTGCGATGTGCGCGGCGGTCAGCGCGAGGAAACGCTCGCGGCGCTCTCGGAAAACCGGCAGGATTTCGGAGAGTTTGTGGTGGCTTCGCACGTAGTCGAATCCGCCGCCGGGCAGCTGCACTGTCGAGCCAAGGACGAGGGTCACTGCCGGGTCCACCGGGATCCCGGCCTTCAGCAGCTGGTCGCCGTAGGCGGCCAGCTGGAGCAGGGCCGTCACCTTTGCGTGGCGGGCGAGCTTGGTGTCGAACACGGCGTAGCTGCCGTCGGACTGCCGCACGAGGAAGTCGGAGCGGCCGTGGAACTGGCCGTCGAAGAAGGCGGCCTGGAAGACGACGTCGGCTCCCGCGCGCAGCGCCCCAATGGACTCGGCGTGCTTGACCGCCAGCGTGGCGCGGTCCATGGCCTCGGCCGGGACGACGTCGTACACGCCGTGCCCGGTGGCCGGATCCCAGTCGCCAAACTCCGCAACGAAACCGCCGAGGACCTTGCGCTCGTGGAGGTCACCCAAAACCGCTGCATGCTTGAGCATCTCGTCGTCTTCGAACGTAGCTCGGGGGGACCGGCCCAGCTTCTCGTCGAGTTTCCGCAGCAGCTGATACTCGCAACTCGCTGCCACCACGAGGTCGCTGGCGGAGTAGATCAGGTCCGGTAATGAGCCCGGTACCTCAGGTTCAAGAAAAAACACTGTGCCCCCGTTGTTGGTGCCCCGTTGTTGGTGCCCTCCGCTATTCAAGCTATCAAAGCCCTCTGACACTTAAACATGGGACAGGAACCAGGCAAGGGCCTCTGGTTCCTGTCGTAGGACCGGCGTAGGGTCTGAGGATTATGACGGAACAACAACCGTATGAGCTGGTCCAGCGCTACGCGCACTTCGAGCTGCGCCGCTATCCGGCGTACGCTGTGGCGGAAATAGAGGTCAATGCGACCTTCGACCGCGCCGGGAATGCCGCCTTCCGGCACCTGTTCAACTACATCAGCGGCAGCAACACAGCGCAACGGAAGCTGGCGATGACGGCCCCGGTGATCCAGGAACCTGGGTCGTCGCAAAAGCTGGCGATGACCGCTCCGGTACTGCAAAGCGGACCGCTCCCGGGAAGCGCAGAGCCCGCTGATTTCATCGTCGCCTTCGTGCTCCCCGCCGGGGTGACAGCGGAGACGGCGCCGGTCCCGGCCAACCCCGACGTCAGAGTCCGGACCCTGCCGGGTTCTTTGGCAGCCGCTCTTCGGTTCTCGGGCAGCGGGTCGGAGGCGGCCTTTCTACGGCGAAACGAAGGCCTTCAAGAGGCACTCAGGCTGGCCGGGCTGAAGGGTGTTGGGCCGCCACGATTCGCCCGTTTTGATCCGCCGTTCAAGCCGTGGTTCCTGCGCCGCAACGAGGTTGTTCAGGACGTGCAGGAGCCCCTTCCGTCTTCAGGCGAGCCCGGCCGCTGACCGGGGTAGGGCAAAATGGTTTGGTGACCCAACACCCGCAGCTACCCGTCAACCCCGCCTCGCCCGCCTCCGGCCCGTCCGCGAAGGCCGGCTCAGCACAGACCGGCATGCCGCATTCCCAGGAGTCCGGCATCGCCGCCCAGATCGCCGGCGAGCTCGGCGTCCTGCCGTGGCAGGTCAAGGCCGCCGTGGATCTGCTCGATGCCGGCTCCACCGTGCCCTTCATCGCCCGCTACCGGAAGGAAGCGACCGGCACCCTGGACGATACCCAGCTCCGCGAGCTGGAGGAACGGCTGCGCTACCTGCGCGAGCTCGAAGACCGGCGCCGGAGTGTCCTCGAGGCGATTGCCGCCCAGGGTGCGCTGACACCCGAACTGCAGGCCGCCGTCGTCGGCGCGGACACGAAGTCGCGGCTGGAGGACATCTACCTCCCGTTCAAAACCAAGCGGCGCACCAAGGCGCAGATCGCCCGCGAAGCCGGACTGGAGCCGCTCGCCGACGCCCTGCTCAAGCGCCCCGAACTGGACCCGGAGCGCGAGGCGGCCAAGTACCTCAACGCCGAATACTCGATCGGGGACCCCGCCGTGGCGCTCGCCGGTGCCCGCTCCATCCTGGTGGAACGCGTTGCGCAGGACGCCGACCTGGCCGCCACGCTCCGGGAACGGCTGTGGACCCAGGGCCGGATGGTGTCCCGGGTGAAGAAAGGCAAGGAAGCCGAGGGCCAGAAATTCAAGGACTACTTCGAGTTCTCCCAGCAGCCGGCCGGGATGCCCTCGCACCGTGTCCTGGCGCTGCTGCGCGGAGAAAAGGACGGCGCGCTGGAGCTGGATCTCGCCGAGGCTGATCCGAACGACGACGCCGCCCTCACCGCCGCGCGCGGCCGGTACGAGGCGGCCGTGGCCAGGTTCCTCGGGGTCGCCGACCGCGGCCGGGCCGCCGATGCCTGGCTGTTGCAGACCGCGCAGCTGGCCTGGCGCTCGCGCGTCCTGGCGCGGCTGACGGCGGACCTGCGCAGCCGGATGTTCGCCGCCGCCGAGGACGAGGCCGTGCGTGTGTTCGCCGCGAACCTGCGCGATGTGCTGCTCGCCGCGCCGGCCGGGAACCGTGCCACCCTGGGCCTGGACCCGGGACTGCGCACCGGCGTCAAGGTCGCCGTGGTGGATGGAACCGGCAAGGTGGTCGCAACGGACACCGTCTACCCGCACGCCCCGGCCCGGAAATGGGACGAGKCGCTGCGGACCCTCGTGGGCCTCGCCACGAAGCACGGGGTCGAACTCGTCGCGATCGGCAACGGCACCGCGTCGAGGGAGACGGACAAGCTCGCCGCCGAACTGCTGAAACAGCTCTCCTCCGGGTCAGAAAACAAGCCGCAGAAAATTGTGGTGTCCGAGGCCGGGGCGTCGGTGTATTCGGCGTCGGCGCTCGCCGCGGCGGAGCTGCCCGGCATGGACGTGTCCCTGCGCGGCGCCGTCTCGATCGCCCGGCGGCTGCAGGACCCGCTCGCGGAGCTGGTGAAGATTGAGCCGAAGTCGATCGGCGTCGGGCAGTACCAGCACGACGTCACGGCCGCGAAGCTGGACCGCAGCCTGGACGCGGTGGTCGAGGACTGCGTGAACGCGGTGGGCGTGGACGTCAACACTGCCTCGCCCGCACTGCTGAGCCGGGTGGCAGGGGTCGGGCCGCTGCTGAGCGAGAACATTGTGGCGTACCGGAACGAGCACGGGCCCTTCAACAAGCGCAGCGAGCTGAAGAAGGTCCCGCGGCTGGGCGCCAAGGCGTTTGAGCAGTGCGCCGGCTTCCTGCGGATCACCGGGGGAGCGGAGCCGCTGGACGCTTCCAGCGTGCACCCGGAGGCCTACCCCGTGGCCCGGAAAATCAAGGCGGCCGCCGGTAAAGCGCCCGCTGCGGGAAGCTTTGCGGCGCTGAACCCGCAGGACTTCGTCGACGGCTCCTTCGGCCTGCCCACCGTGCAGGACATCATCGCCGAGCTTGAGAAGCCCGGCCGTGACCCGCGTCCGGCCTTCGCGGCGGCAGCGTTTTCTGAAGGCATCGAAAAGATCTCGGACCTCAGGCCCGGCATGGTACTGGAGGGAACGGTGACCAACGTGGCCGCGTTCGGCGCGTTCGTCGACGTCGGGGTGCACCAGGACGGGCTCGTGCACGTGTCGGCCCTGGCAAACCGCTTTGTCTCCGATCCCCGTGAGGTGGTGAAGTCCGGGCAGGTGGTCCGGGTCAAGGTGCTGGAGGCGGATCCGGAGCGGAAGCGCATCTCGCTCACCCTCAGGCTCGACGACGAACCGGCCTCCGGCGGCCGTGCGGCGGGCGGCCGCACTGCCGGAGACCGCCCGGCTGGCGGTCGTGCGGACTCGCGGCCGGAACGTCCGCGGCAGGCGACGTCGCAGCCGGCGTCGCAAGCGCCGTCGACCCAGCCGTCGAC